>CAZZZK010000199.1:0-5094 GCA_964658555.1 Vulcanimicrobiota bacterium
CGGGCGGCGGTTCGCCGTCTCGCCCGCCGTGCTCGTCCCGCGCCCGGAGAGCGAGGCGATCGTCGCGCTCGTGCTCGAACGCTTTGCGGATCGTGCGGCGGCGTTGCGGCTGTGCGACGTCGGGACGGGCAGCGGCGCGCTCGCGATCTCGCTCGCGCTCGCGTCTCCGGACGCGGCGGTGACGGCGCTCGACGTATCGCGCGCGGCGCTCGCGGTCGCGACGCGCAACGCGGACCGGCACGGCGTCGCCGCGCGCCTCGCGCTCCGGGAGTCGGATCTGCTCGCGGCCTGCGCGCACGACGCACCGTTCGATGCGATCGTCGCGAATCTGCCCTACGTGGCGACGCGCGACGTCCGCCCGCCGCCCGACCCGATCGGCTTCGAGCCGCGGCTCGCGCTCGACGGCGGCGCGGACGGCCTCGATCCCTATCGCGCGCTCCTTGCGCAGGCGCCGCGGCTGCTCGCGGACGGCGGGATCGTCGTGATGGAGGCGGGGCCCGCCAATGCGGCGGAGCTCGCATCGCTCGCGGCACGCGCGTTCCCGGCGGATGCGGTGCGCGTGCACGACGATCTCGCGGGCCTCGCCCGGCTCGTCGAGGTGCGGCGGGAGCCCTTCCGGAGCTCGCCGAAAATCGTCCGACCATAGTGGCGAAGTTTATCTTTTTCACGGGTGGCGTCGTGAGCTCGCTCGGGAAGGGCATCACGGCCGCGTCGCTCGGACGCCTGCTCAAGAGTCGCGGCATCTCCGTCTCGATTCAGAAGCTCGATCCGTACATCAACGTCGATGCCGGAACGATGAATCCGTATCAGCACGGCGAGGTCTTCGTCACCGAGGACGGCGCCGAGACCGATCTCGACCTGGGCCACTACGAACGCTTCATCGACGAGTCGCTGACGCGTTCCAATAACGTCACGACGGGTCAGATCTATCGCTCGGTGATCGACAAGGAACGGCGCGGCGATTATCTCGGCGCGACCGTGCAAGTGATCCCGCACATCACGAACGAGATCAAAGCGCAGGTTCGCCGCGTCGCCGAGAGCAGCGGCGCGGACGTGTGCATCGTCGAGGTCGGCGGGACGGTCGGCGACATCGAATCGCTGCCGTTCCTCGAAGCGATCCGTCAGGTGCGCTACGACGTCGGCGAAGAGAACGTGATGTTCGTGCACCTCACGCTGCTGCCGCATCTGGGCGCGGCGGGCGAGTTGAAAACGAAGCCGACGCAGCACTCGGTGCGCGAACTCCGCGCGATCGGGATCGCTCCCGACGCGATCGTCGTGCGCACGAATTCCGAACAGCCGATCCCGGTCGAACTCAAAGAGAAGATCGGCCTCTTCTGCGACGTCGCACCGCGCAACGTCGTGCAGAACGGCGACGCGAGCACCATCTACAAGGTCCCGCTCAATCTCGAGCGCGAGGGTCTCGCCGAGGCCGTCCTCAAGCGCTTGAATCTGCAGGCGGCGCCGCTCGATATCGAGAGCTGGGAGCGGATCGTCGAGCGGATCACGAACCCGAGCCATCGCGTGCGCATCGCCCTCGTCGGCAAATACGTCGAACTCAAAGACGCGTACATCTCGATCGTCGAGGCGCTCTATCACGCGGGGATCGCGAACGACGCGCACGTCGAGATCAAACGCGTCGATTCCGAGACGGTCGAAGACGCCGGCACGGCGGCGTTGCGCGGCGTCGACGGCATCCTCGTCGCGCCGGGCTTCGGAGCGCGCGGCGTCAAGGGCAAGCTGCGGGCGATCTCGTTCGCACGCCAGCAGCGCATCCCGTTCCTCGGCATCTGCTACGGCATGCAGCTCGCCTGCGTCGAATTCGCGCGCCACGTCTGCGGCCTGCCCGACGCGATGACGAGCGAGGTCGACGAATCGACGCCCGATCCCGTCATCGACTTCCTGCCAGATCAGCGCAATCTCGAACTGATGGGCGGTACGATGCGCCTCGGCACCTACGACTGCACGCTCGAAGCCGGGACGCTCGCGGCGCGCGCGTACGGCGAACTCGCGATCAGCGAACGCCACCGTCATCGCTACGAGTTCAACAATCGCTACAAGGCGCTCTTCGAAGAGCACGGGATGATCTTCTCGGGGCATCACGTCGTGGGCCGCACGCAACTCGTCGAATGCGTCGAACTGCCGACCTCCGTGCATCCGTGGTTCGTCGCCACGCAGGCGCATCCCGAATTCAAATCCCGCCCCACGCGGCCCTCGCCGCTCTATCGCGATTTCGTCGGCGCCGCGCTCGCGCGAGCGATCGCCGCGGAGCCCGCCGAGACGTCGGGCTCCATCCCCGCGCGCACGACCTGACACCCGAGGCGATCACCTTCGTCGTCCTGACCCGCAACGAGGCGCGCAACGCCCCGCACGCCTTCGCGAGTATTCCGCGCGGCGCGCAGTTGCTCGTCGTCGACGCGGAGTCGACCGACGGGACGGAGCTCGTCGCCGCCGAGTGGGGCGCGCGCACGATCGTGCGGCCGTGGACGGGATTCGTCTCCGCGCGCCGGTTCGCGCTCTCGGAGGTCGAGACGGCGTGGACGTTCATGCTCGACGCCGACGAAGCGCTCGATCCCGCGGCGCGCCGGGCGCTCGAACGCGTCGTCGTCGAGAGCGACGTCGCGGGCTACCGCATCGCGCGAACGACGTATTTCTGCGGCCGCGCGATCCGCGGCGGAGCGTGGGCGCACGACGCACCGCTGCGGCTCTTCCGAACGACGGCCGCGCGCGTCGTCGCGCGCCCGGCCGCGGGCGGCGATGCGGAACTGCACGAGGCGTGGCACGTCGACGGCCGCGTCGCGACGCTCGGCGGGACGCTGCAGCACCATTCGTATCCGACGCTCGCGAGTTACTGCGCGAAATTCTCGCGCTATACGACGCTCGAGGCGCGCGGCGTGCGCGTCGGATTCGCGGGCCTCCTCGCGGCGCTCGCGCGCGCGGTGCTGAAGGTCCCGTGGCTCTTCGTCGTGCGCGGCGGCTGGCGCGACGGCTGGCGCGGCGCGTTCATCGCGGTCGCGTCCGCGGCGTATCCCGTCGTCGTCGCGTGGAAGGCGCGCGCGTGAGCGTCGACGTCGCGCTCGATCTGCCGCGCATGCGCCACATGTCCGTCGGCATGACCGCCTACGCGGAAGAGCTCGCGCGCCGGCTGCCGCGGGTCGCGGGCGATCTCTCGTTCGCGACGCTCGTGCGCGAGAGCGCGCTCGACCGCGACGAGCAGTTCGGGGTACCCGCGCGGCTGCGCCGCCTGCGGCCGCGACTCGTGCACCACCTCTCGGTCTACGCGCCGCTCGCCGGGCCGCGGCCGTTCGTGATCACGATCCACGACCTCATCCATCTGCGCTTCCCGCAGTATTTCAAGGGCCGCGTCGGCCCGTACTACCGGACGGTCGTGCGGGCGGTCTGCGCGCGCGCGGCGCGCGTCATCACGGACGACGCGGCGACCGTCGCCGATCTGCGCCGCTTTCTCGGCGTCCCGCGAGAGAAGGTTCGCGTCGTCCCGCTCGGCGTCGACGAGACGTATCTCGGCGAGGTCGACGCGTACCCCGCGGAGCGGCCGTATTTTTTCTACGCGGGCAATCGCAAACCGCATAAGAACCTCGCGACGCTGCTGCATGCGTGGGCGACGCTGCCCGCGAGGTACGACGTGGATCTCGTCCTTAGCGGCGCGCCGGGCGGCGAGACGCTGCCGCGCGTCGCGCGCGAACGCGGCCGCGTGCGCTTCGCGGGAGAGCTCTCGGCGGCCGACCTCGCGCGACGCTATCGCGGTTCGGCGGCGCTCGTCTATCCCTCGCTCTGCGAGGGGTTCGGCTTGCCGATGCTCGAGGCCGCGGCCGTCGGCGCGCGCGTCATCGCCTCCGACTCCGCCATTCCGGGCGTGCTGCGACCGCTCGCGGAGACGTTCGCGCCGTACGACGTCGCGGGCCTCGCGGCGCTGATGGCGCGCGCGCTCGACGTGCCGGACGACCGTTCCGCGGCGCGTGCCGTCGCCCGCGATCTGACGTGGGATCGCTGCGCGCGGGCGACCGCCGAGGTATATCGCGACGTGCTCGCGGAAAGCGGCCGCAGATGACCTCCGTCCTCCGCGCCTCGTTCGCCCTCGCGCTGTTGCTCGCCGCGCCGCTCGCGACCGCGGGCCGCGCGGACGCCCCGCGCAAGACGCCGAGCGAGCGCATCACGCGGACGCTCGCGATCGTGATCAACGGCGAGCCGCTCGAGACGAGCAACCCGCCGCTCGTCGTCGACGGCAGACTGCTCGTCCCCCTTCGCGAGGTCTTCGCGGCACTCGGCATCATCGTCACGCGCGGCGGCGACACGATCTCGATGCGCCTGCCGAACGGCCGTGCGACGGTCGCCGTCGGGACGGCGACCGTGACGATCGACGGCGCGCCCGTCGCGCTCGACGCGCCCGTCGTCGATACGAACGGCACGACGTACGGATCGCTGAAGCTCATCGTCGCGACGCTCGGCGCGCAGGCGACCTACGACCAGCGCGGGGCGAACGTGCAGATCGTCTCGGCGTTCATCGGCCGGAACGGCCGCGCGCAGCAGCAGCGCGACGACGGCGGAAGCGACGTGCAGGGCGTCGTCTCGGCGATCGATCTCGACTCGGCGCCGCCGTCGATCACGGTCGAGCGCGGCGGCGCGGCGCGCACGATCGCGATGACGTCCTCCGCGAAGATCTGGACCGAGGACGTCACGATCCACACGCAACTGCGCGGGACGCTCGCGGATATCCGCGTCGGCGACGCGCTGCACGCGATCCTCTCGCGCGACGGGCGCGTCGTCTCGCTCTTCGATTTCTATCAATCGACGAACGGCAAGATCGCCGCGACGTCGGCGAGCTCGATCGTGCTCGCGAACGGCCACGTCGTGACGCCGAGCGGCTCGACGCAGATATCGCGCGACGACCAGCCGGCGACGCTCGCCGATCTCGTCGTCGGCGATTTCGTGACGGTCCGCAGCAATCCCGAGAGCGGCGAGCTGCGTGCGATCGCGGCCGTCGGGCCGGCGACGGGCGCGACGCCCGCGGCGAAGGCGTCTCCCGGCTCGGCCGCGGGCGGCGCGGCGGTCGCGATCTCGAGCGTCTCGCTCTCGGCG
>CAZZZK010000200.1:0-5044 GCA_964658555.1 Vulcanimicrobiota bacterium
CCGCGTCGCTCGAAGCGCTCGCGGAACCGGAGGCGACTCCGGCGCGCGGGCGATCCAAAGCGACCGCCCCGAAGCGCGCCGCGAAAGCGAGCGCTGCGGATGCGGCGAGCGCGAAGCCCGCGCCCGCCGCGAAGACGGCCGCGACCAAGGCGCCCGCGCGAAAGAAGAGCGCGACGGCGGCTCCGGCGGCGGCGAAGAAGTCGTCCGCGAAGAAGGCGACGAGCGCCAAGAAAACCGCGACGACCACGCGGAAGAAACGCTCGTAGCTCCGCCGCGCGCGATCTTCGTCGACTTCGACGGTACGATCAGCGACGGCGATACCTTCGACGTCCTCACCCGGCACTATGCGGGTGAGGACGCGTGGGCGGCGACCGAGCGCGGCATCGTCGACGGCTCGCTCACGCTACGCGACGTCCTCGCCCGGCAGGCCGCCTACGTGACGGTGCCGTTCGAGGAGGCGGCCGCGCTGCTCGATCGCGAGATCCGAATCGACCCGACGTTCGCCCCGTTCGTCGCTCGGCATCGCGCGCTCGGCGATGACATCACGATCTTGAGCTCGGGGATCGAGCCGATCATCCGGCGCCGGATGGCGGAGATCGGGCTCGGCGACATCCCGATCGTCGCGAACGGGGTCGACGCGGATCCGGCCGGCTGGCGCTTGCAATTCATCGACGCCGTATCGGCGAACGCGACCGACAAGGCGCGACGCGTTCGCGAGGCGAGCGCCGCCGGCAGCGAAACGATCTTCATCGGCGACGGCCGCTCGGATTTCGACGCGGCCCTCGCGGCGGATCGCCGCTTCGCGAAGCGTGGCCTCGCACTCGATCGCTATCTCGCGGAGCGAAAGATCCCGTTTACGGCGTTCGCATCGTTCGACGACGTCGCGCTCGCGCGACGAGCATCGAGCGCCCGCTAGAGATCGTATCTCCGGCCGCTCGGCTCCGCGATCGCTTTCTTCGCGTAGGCGACGATCGCGTCGGTCCAAGGCTTCACGAGAACGCCCGTAATCGACGCGCTGCCGCCCGTTTCCAGGCGAACGAGATCGAGCTTCGTTTCGATCTGAAAGTAGCGCTGCAATTCTTCCGCGCGCTGCGCGCGAGCGATCGCGAGCGTGAGATCGGCCTTCCGCTGCGAGGCGTCGGAGCCGTAGTCTGCGGCGATCAGATACGCTTCGGCCGCCCGAAATTGCGCGAACGCCGCGACCGGTCCGTTGCCGAGGACGCGGAGCGAGCAGATGTCGTACTGTGCGGCGAGATCTCGCGCTTTCGAGGAGACCGTCGCGGGCGAGACGGCGGGCGTCGGCGTCGAGGTCGATGATGCCGGCGGTCCGTCCGAGCCGGTCAGCGACGCGAGTTCGATGCTGCGCCCGGCGACGTCGGAGACGCAGTAGGATGCGAGGCTCTGCGCGTCGTCCCAGCGAGGCTTCCCGACGAACGTCGAGAGCGGATCGGCGAGATCCGGTTTCGTGATACCGGACGTGAGAACGAACGGCGGCGCCGCTTCGGGTGTCGCGGCTCGGGCGGAACCGACGCACGCGGCATAAAGGACGGCGCCCGCAAGCACCGCCCCGACGAACCCGCGATTACGATGCGTCTTCGGCAATTTTTCCGTTGAGATACGTGATCGCCGATTGCAGCTGCGGATCGGTCGCCGGATCGCCCATGCGCGAGGTCTTCGGTTCGACGGTCACGATGTCGGGCTGAATTCCGACGAGGTTGATGTCGTGGCCGTGCGGCGTGAGATAGCGCGCACTCGTGATCTTCACGGCCGAGCCGTCGGGCAACGGATGGATCGTCTGCACGACGCCCTTGCCGTACGTCTTCTCGCCGATGAGCTTCGCGACGCCGTCGTCTTGGAGCGCGCCCGACGTGATCTCGGAAGCCGACGCCGTGTAGCGATTGACGAGGACGGCGATCGGTTTCGGTGCGATCGCGACGTTCTCGGCATCGTATTGCGTATCTTCGCCGCCGCGTGCTTCGACCGACACGATCGGCCCGGACGCGATGAACTTCGAGCTCACGTCGATCGCCGCGTTGAGATACCCGCCGCCGTTATCGCGCAGATCGAGGACGTACGCCTTCGCGCCGTCGGTCTGCAGCTTCGTGAGCGCCTTCGTCAGTTCGTCGGCGGTGCTGGCACCGAACACGGAGAGCCGGGCGTACCCGATATTCCCGGGCAACATCTTCGCGTAGACGCTCGGCTGATGGATCTCGTCGCGAACGACGGCGACTTGCGGCAGCGTCTGCGTCCCGCGCTGTACCGTCAAGGAAACCTGCGTGCCCTTCTTGCCGCGGAGCATCTTCGCGTCTTGCTCGGTCGTCAGGCCTTTCGTCGATTTGCCGTCGACCGCGAGGATGACGTCGCCCGCGAGCAGACCGGCCTTCTCGGCGGGCCCGCCCGGGATGATCGCGTTGACGTCGAGCAGATGCGTCTTCGGATCGACCGCGATCGAGATGCCGACGCCGCCGAAATTCCCGCCGTCGAGACTTTCGTTCAGCGACGCGTATTCGCGCGGCGAGAGAAAGACCGTGTATTTATCGTGAACCGAACCGAGCATCCCCGCGAGCGCCGCGTACGTCAGCTCTTTGCTGCCGACTCGTCCGCCGTACGTCTTCACGGCCGCGGCGACTTCGCGATCGAGCGCTCGCGCGTCGGCCGCGGCGTCGCCCGTCGAACGGATCGTCGGCAGCGCCGCGTTCTTGACGCCCGCGTTGTCGAGGAACTTCAGCATCCCCTCGCGCGCGCCGTCGAGCGTCGTCTGCGAGTCGACCTTCTTGTAGAACTCCGACGAGAGGAGCGAGAAGCTCGTCTGCAGCTCGTCGTTGTCGACGGAACTGAGCGCCGTCGCGGTTCCGGCCGACGGCAGCGCCGTCGCGAGCAGGCCGGCGGTCAGAAGGGCGGGGACGAATCGGTTCATGTACGTACCTATTTCGCAGTGCTTCGCAGAAATTTTTTGGCGGCGGCGAGTTGGACGTCTTGCGGGGTGTCGATGATCGGTGCCTCGACGTCTTGGTTGACGAGGATGTCGGGTGCGATGCCCTTGTGTTGGATGTCGCGCCCGAGCGGCGTCAGGTATTTCGCGGTCGTTATCTTAAGCGCGCCGCCGTCGAGCGTTTTGTAGATGCTCTGCACGACGCCCTTACCGAAGGTCTTGGTCCCGAGGAGCGTGCCGACCTTATAATCCTGAACGGCGCCGGCCGTAATCTCGGATGCGCTCGCGGTGAATTTGTTGGTCAGGATCACGAGCGGTGCGGTACCGATGAAGTCCGAGCGGCCGGCCGGAGCGGACTTCACATCTTTGACGCCGGCGCGGTTGATCGTGGATACGATCGCGCCCTCGGGGATGAAGAGACTCGAGATGCTGACCGCGGCATCGAGATAGCCGCCGCCGTTGTCGCGGAGGTCGAAGATGTAGCCCTTAGCGCCCTTTTGCTTCCCTTCGAGGAACGCTTTTCGCACTTCGTCGTACGACGTCGAGCCGAAATCGGACAGGCGGACATAGTCGAAACCGTCCTCCATCTTCGCCTTCACCGAGGGGACGATGATCTGCTGACGGGTAATCGCGAGCGTGTGCTCGGCTCCGCCGCGGTGCGATTTCACGACCACGTGGACGACCGTGTCGATCTTGCCGCGTAGCAGCCGTTCGACGTCGTCGAGCTTGAGCGAGGCGATCGGCTGCCCGTCGACGGCGACGATCTGGTCGCCGGCCTTCATCCCGGCCTTCGCCGCCGGCATCCCGTCGAGCGGGGCGACGAGGATCTGCTTCGACTTCGGGTCCTGTTGGATGTAGACGCCGATGCCGCCGAAATCGCCGCCCGTGAGCGACTCCTCGAGCGACGAGATCTCTTTGGGCGAGAGGTAGACGGTGTACGGATCGCCGAGCGACGAGAGCATCCCGCGCATCGCGGCTTGGGTCAGCGCGGTCTGGGTGGCGACGCTGCCGTATTTCCGCGCCGCGAGCGAGAGCTCGCCGTTGATCGACGCGAGGTCCTTATCCTCATCTCCCGTCGCGGTCAGCGACGGAAGCGCCGGAGTCGCGACGTGCCGGGTCTTGAGGTAGTTCACGAGCTCTCGCTGCTCGCCCGTCATCAGCGTCTGCGCGTCGACCGGCTTGTAGTACGCCTGCTGCACCTGCCGGAAGGCGTTGTCGACGAGCATCTGATCGTTGTCGCGGCCGCCCGAGAAGATCGTGTGCAGATCGAGCGCGGCGATCCCGCCGACCGGCGCGTCGGAAACCGCCGTCCGGTCGTCCGCCCGTTCGTGGTTGAGGTACAGCGAGCCGCCGAGCGCGGACACGGCGAGGACGCCTGCGGCGAGCGAAACGCGGAGCGATCTGGTCAAGACCGGTTCGTATCTTTCGGATGGAGTGGGCGTCGGTGGTTCTCGGACGCCGAGGAGCTCCCTTGCGGGAGGCGCTCACGATACTACGCGGCGCCGTGGAGGGGAGTTTCCCCGAATCGCTCCGGTCTAGCCCGATTCTAACGAAGCCGCGTCGTCGGATCGACCGGGACGCCGTTCACGCGAACCTCGAAATGCAGGTGCGGCCCCGTCGCCCGGCCGGTCATCCCGACGGCACCGATCGCCTGGCCGCGCTGCACGTCCTGACCGTTCGCGACGAAGATCTGCGAGCAGTGGCCGTAGAGCGTCGAGGTCTGCTGGCCGTGATCGATGATGATCGCATTGCCGTAGCCGCCGTAATCGCCCGCGAAGATGATGCGGCCGTTCGCCGCCGCGGTGATCGTCGAGCCCATCGGCGCCCCGATGTCGATCCCGGGATGCATCTCGAACCCGCCGCCGCCCATCGCATTGGCGCGCATGCCGAACGCGGAGGTGATCGGGCCCGATGCCGGCCACGAGAGGGCGCCGACGTTCGCGGCCGCATCGGAGCCGAGGCCGCTCTGCGGCGTCGCGACGCCGGCGGCGCCTCGGCGTGGGTCATGACCGCCCGCCGTAGTGAGCTTCGGCGAGCTGGCCGAGGCGCCACGTGGTGAGGGTCGGGTCGCCGGCTTGGACACCGAGTTGCAGGTAGCCCTGCAACCAGCCG
>CAZZZK010000201.1:0-5033 GCA_964658555.1 Vulcanimicrobiota bacterium
GGCCGCGCCGACCGAATCGCACGAATCGCACGAGTCGCACGCCGGGTCGCGATCGTTCGACGACGCCCCCGCGGCGGCCGAGAACGAAGCGGTCCGGTACGTGAATCGTCCCGCCGACCCGTCCGGCGTGACGGCGCCGCCCGCGGACGCGTCCGTCGCGGAAGCGCATGTTTCGAAAGCGTCGACCGGGGAGACCGCCTTCGCTGCCGGCGACGAGCCGGTCTACGACGGCGTCGACGTTCCGGCGCCGGGCGCGACGGATGCGAACGTGCCCGCGCGGTCGTCGAACGCCGCGCAGCCGGCGCGCCGGAAGCGGAAGCGGCGCAGCGCCGCGTCGATCGCGGCGGCGAAGGCGAAGGCGCAGCAGATGCCGCCGGGAGCCGGTTCGCCCGGGCTCGGGCCGGCGTAATCACGCCGGCCGAAACCTGACGTGGAACGCCCCTGGTTCGCGTCGTTCAATTGGCTGATGGCGGCGACGGCGATCGCGCTCGCCGCCTGCGGCGTCCTCCTCATTCACTCGGCCGATCTGCACGCCCCCGAAGCCGCGAGCGAGTGGCGCAAGCAAGTCGTCTACGTCGGCCTCGGGACGGTCGTGATGGGCGCGTTCGCGTCGATCGACTATCACAAATGGCAGCGCTGGGCGTTCGGTCTCTACATCGCGAACCTGCTCCTACTCGGGCTCGTCATGGTCGGCGGCCGCAGCGCACTCGGCGCGCAGCGCTGGATCAACATCGGTCCAGTTCAGTTTCAACCCTCGGAGCCCGCGAAGCTCATCCTCGTCATCTGCATCGGGGCGCTCCTCGCGCGCTCGGCGACCGTCGGCTTGCGCGAAGCGATCGGGGCGATCGCCGTCGTCGGCGTCCCGGCGCTGCTCATCCTCAAGCAGCCCGATCTCGGGACGACGCTCGTCATCTTCGCGAGCCTCTCGGCCGCGCTCTTCTTCGCGGTCGCGAAGACGTGGTATTTCGCGCTCTACGGCGCGGCGGTCGGCGCGATCGGCGCGATCGTCGTCGGGACGAACCTCGTGCTCAAACCGTTCCAGCGCAACCGGTTGCTCGTCTTTCTGCATCCCGACGCCGATCCGCAGGGCGCGGGCTGGAACCTCGCGCAGTCGAAGATCGCGGTCGGCAGCGGCGAGCTGTTCGGAAAAGGGCTGTACCACGGCACGCAGACGCAGTTGAACTTCGTCCCGGAGCATTCGCGCGATTTCATCTTCACGGTCGTCGGCGAAGAGTTCGGGTTCGTCGGATCGGTCGCGCTGCTCGCGCTCTACGCGATCGTGCTCTTCGGCGGCATGCGCGCGATGGTCGCGGCCCGCGATCGCTTCGGGCTCTACGTCTCCGTCGGCTTGATCGCGATGCTCGCGTTCCACATCACGATCAACATCGGCATGACGGTCGGGATCATGCCGATCACCGGCATCCCGCTGCCGTTCCTCTCGTACGGCGGCACGGCGATCCTCACGGATTTCGCGGCGGTCGGACTGCTGCTCAACATCCACCTGCAACGCAACAAGCTGGTCTTCTAAGCTAATTCGCCGGAACACGGCAATGCTAAGCAAGTAACTATTACTGGGTTCTCCAACGCTTCGAGAATACGATTTTCAAAATTTAAGGGTGTTGCGTCCTGCGATCCGATACGCCGTGAATGCTTCTCGAATATCGACCGGATCGTGTGACGGAACCGTCGGTTGTCGCCCGATTTGCCTTTCGCCGGAGTTTCGGCGTCGCTTACGGGCCCTTCGTAGTCTGCGCCGATCGTCGCGAGCGTCATCGCGGAGAGCCGGAGAGACGTCTTCACGAGGGATCGCTAATCATCGCAACGGTACGCAGTCGGCGATGCGGAATTAAATATCCTCGGTTTAGCAAGACTTACGTCACGCTTTCGTTTAGACTGAGACGATGACGACGGCGGTGGAGCGTATCGAGCAACGTACCGGCAAGACGCGCGTGCTATCCATCCAGCTCGGTGCTATCGGGAATAAAGTCTACTCCGAATCATTGCGATCTGCGCTTGCCGGATCTACGTCCATCGATTTGGTATCCAAATGGAGTAACGACGATCGAGAGTTGCATTCCCGCATCATCGATCAACTTTTGAGGGTGCGCTCGCCGCTACCACTCCTTCGCCGGAATAATGTCGATTTTCGGCGCGTACGAGCGGAGCTGGGATACGCTTACAAAGCGCGACGGTTATTGCAGCGGATGGTTCCTACCGGGAAGTACGACGTACTTCATTTTCACACGCAAACGCTCACCTTTCTAGCGACCGATTTCATCCGTCGCACGCCGACCGTCGTAACGGCTGATCAGACGGCCTTCCAAATTGCGCTCGAAACCGATCCCGCGTGGCGATGGACCCATCTTCCGAGCGAGCGGTTGGAGTCGAGGTCGTTGCGAGCGGCCACGTTCGTCGTCACGTGGTCTCGATGGGCGGCGGATTCGATGATCGAAGAGCACGGGTTGTCGCCGGAACGCGTACGTGTCATTCCCGCCGGGTACGATTCGCGTCGATTATCCGATCTGAGCGCGTTCGCCGTTCCGAAATCGGACAGGCGAAAGAGAATCCTCTTCGTAGGAGGCGATTACGTGCGAAAAGGCGGCCCATTACTCGTCGATGTTTTCCTGAAACGTTTTGCCGACGGCGACGTCGAGCTGCATCTCGCCACCGCGGCGCGAGATGTTCCGAAACACCCCGACATTTTCGTTCATCGCAACGTGACCGCGTACTCGACCGCCTGGAAAGAACTGTACGCGAACGCCGACGTTTTCGCCGTTCCGACGTATAGCGAGCCGTTCGGCATCGCCTTCGTCGAGGCGATGGCCGCCGGTTTGCCCGTAATCGGAACGGATGTGTGCGCCGGGCGTGAAATCACTGCCGTCGGCGAAACCGGCTATCTCATCCAGCGAGGCAACGGCCGAGAATTGGGCCGGTATCTCGAGGAGTTGCTGTCGCGTGAGGATCTTCGAAAAAGGCTCGGCGACAACGGGGCGGAGCGGGCTCGGCGCTTGTTCGATGCCGAGAAGAATATGGAAGCGTTAGCCGGAGTCTTTCGAGAGGCGTCCTCGGTCAATCCCCACACACGCTCGGCGGGCGCTGCGGCTTCGGCGTCACCGTAGAGGAAGTATCGCGGCTTCGCCGTAACAGCCGCCACATCCGATATCACCTTTTTGCCTGCGCGACGGCCACGCCGACCGCGCACGCCGACCGAAGCATCGGAAGAGAAGCGCCCGTCGCATTGCGGTTTCAGACAATCGCTGCGCTCGGGGGCGCGCCGCCTCCGCGGAGGCAGGCACAACTGAATTAGCGGCGCCCAGCGCCGCCCGAATCCGAAAGGCAATAACGTGCCAACTGAGATCCTCATCTCGAGCGACCCGTGGGAAAACCGGGTTGCCATCCGAGAGGACGGAACGCTCGCCGAAATCTACTTCGAGCGCGAAGAGAAGGTCATCGGCTCGATTTTCAAAGGCAAAGTGATGAACGTGCTCCCGGGAATGGGAGCGAGCTTCGTCGATATCGGCCTCGGCCGCAACGCCTTCTTGTACGTCGACGATATCAATAAGACGCCGCTCAATATCGGCGACGTCGAGATCACGCAGGGTCGCACGGGCTGGACGATCACCGAAAAGATCGCGAAGAACGACGACGTCCTCGTGCAGATCATCAAAGAGCCGCGCGGCCTCAAGGGCGCGCGCATCTCGACGAACATCTCGCTCCCCGGCCGCTATCTCATCCTGATGCCGACCGGACGCTATTCCGGCGTGTCGCGGAAGATCGAGAGCGCCGAAGAGCGCAATCGCCTCAAGGGCATCATGAAGATGATCCGGCCGCCCGAGATGGCGACCGTCGTGCGTACCGCAGCCGCGGGCGTGAGCCAATCCGAGCTGATCGCCGATCTCGGCGTGCTCATCCGGATGTGGCACGGGATCCTCGAGAGCTACAAACGCGCGCAGGCGCCGGCGCTGATTCACAAGGACATGAATCTCGTCTTCAAAGCGGCACGCGATTTCATCACGCCCGAAGTCGATCGCGTGCTCATCGACGATAAGGACGATTACGAGAAGGTCCGCGACTTCATGCGGCTGCTCGGGCCGCAGTACGTCGATCGCATCGAATATTACAATAGCGGCCGGTCGCTCTTCAAAGATTTCAAGGTCGACGAGGAAGTGCAGAAGCTGCTGCGGCCGACCGTGAAGCTTCCCTCGGGCGGGTCGATCGTGATCGAGACGACCGAAGCGCTCACCGTCATCGACGTCAACAGCGGCAAGTTCACCGGCGGTAAGAATCTCGAAGACACGATCGTCCGGACCAACGTCGAGGCGGCGGCCGAGATCGCGCGCCAGGTGCGTCTGCGCGATATCGGCGGGATCATCGTCTGCGACTTCATCGATATGTCGACCGAGGGCGCGCGCACGCGCGTCATCGATTCGCTCAAAGCCGGCCTCACGAAAGACCGCACGCGCACGACGATCCAATCGTTCTCGGCGCTCGGACTGCTCGAGTTCACGCGCAAGCGCGTCGGGAAGGATCTCTCCGGTCAGTTGCGCGGTGCGTGCCCGACGTGCACGGGGCTCGGGACCGTAATGTCGCCCGAATCCGTCGCGATCGAAGCGTTCCGCGATATCCGCCGCTACGGGCACGAGCATGCGAACGGCTCGAGCGAACACGCGCCGATCTCCGTCGTCTCCGCGCCGACCGTCGGCGCGCAGATCGAATACTGGTACGAGGAAGAGCTCGCGCAGCTCGAGCGCGATCTCGATACGACGATCGCCGTGCGCGTCGATGCGTCGATCCATCCCGAGCGGACGCGGATCTCGTCGCTGCCGGACAAGGCGGCCGCGCTCGCGCCGCCGCCGGGCGTTCGCGTCGGCGACGAGCTCGAGGTCGATCTGGTCAAGGCGCGCCTGCCGATCGCGACCTCCGCGCTCGCGATCGTCGGCGATCGGCTCGTCGAAGTCGAGAACGCCGCGAACGCCGCGGGCGAGTCCGTGAAGATCAAGGTCATCGACATCGACGACGACGGGACGATTCTC
>CAZZZK010000202.1:0-5008 GCA_964658555.1 Vulcanimicrobiota bacterium
GCCGTCGCCGTCGCCGATCGCGTCGCGCGTCGCTCGTCGCTCGTGCGTTCCGTTCCGAGCAGACGCAACGTTACATCGGCGATCGCGCGGGTCTATCCGTACGATCACCGGTTACGCACGCCGCTCGCTACGCGTATCGTATGGAACGGAAGCGAACCGGGACGGCTCGCATATGGAAAGGGACCGTATCACTTTGCAAACGAGCGTCGACTCCGGCGTGCGGACCGTCACCGCGGCGACCTTCCGCCGAGACGTTCTCGAAAACGATCGCCCCGTCGCGGTCGAATTCATGTCGTACGGCTGCGGGCACTGCCGCGTGTTGGAGCCGGTCTTGCAGGCGGTCGCGCGCTCCCTCGAATCGAGCGAGAGCGTCTTCCGCGTGAACGTCGCGCTCGATGCGGACCTCGCGTCCGCGTACGCGATCGAGGGCACGCCGACGCTCGTCATGTTTCGCGATGCGGTCGAAGTCGGCCGCGCCGTCGGGCCGAGCCCGACGCTGTCCGCGGTCGCGGAGGCGGTCACGGAACCGTTCCGGACGTGACCGGTCCCATGCCGGCCGTTCGCACGAAACCCGTCCTCCTTTTCGACGGCGAATGCGCGGTCTGCCGAACGATCGCGCGCTGGGTGACGCGCTCGGCGCGGTCGCCCTCGGGCGAAGCGACGCTCGTCGTGCGGCCGATCGGCGACGATCCGGCGGAATTGCATGCGCTCGATCCGCATCTCGACATCTGGGATGCCTACGCGACGATTCACATACTGCTGCCCGACGGAACGATGAAGACCGGAGGCGAGGCCGTCGCCGACGTCGTTCGCGCCCTGCCGAATTGCCGCTGGTTCGCGTGGGCCTTCGCGCTTCGGTTCGCGCGCGTCCGGCCGTTTCAAGCCGTGCTCGATGCCGGCTACCTCGTCCTCGCGGACGTGCGGCCGCTGCTCGGCTGCGAGAGTTGCGGCGCGCCCGCGCCGTGGGTGAAACCGATGCACTCCGCGCTTACGAACGCGAAGAGCGCGCTCCGCGCCGGTTCCGCGGCGCACGACGGAACGACGACCGTATCTCGTCGCGCCTCGCGAATCTAGGGCGCGTTCGCCGCAACGGGCTCGAACGGCGCGACGGCGAACGCGCGTCGCAAACGCACGTCGGGAGCTTCGCATGGGACTGATCGTTCGGATCCTCGTCAACGCGGTCGCGTTGATCGCGGTCGCCTATCTCGTGCCCGGAGTCGCCGTCACGGGATTCGCCGGAGCGCTCGTCGGCGCGATCGTGCTCGGGATCGTCAACGCGATCCTCCGGCCGATCCTGATCGTGCTCTCGCTGCCGCTCGAGATCGTGACGCTCGGCCTCTTCACGTTCGTCATCAACGCGCTGCTCTTCTGGTTCGTCGGCCATCTCGGCCTCGGTCTCATCGTGCGCGGTTTCGGAGCCGCGCTCGTCGGCTCGATCGCGCTCGCGATCGTCTCGTGGGTCCTCGCGCTCGTCATCCCGCCTGCGCGGCGGGACGCCGTTCGCCGGTAGCGACGGGGCCCGCGCGTCGTTCGGGCGCGCGGATGCGGCGGCGTTGCGTGCAGCCGCGCGATGCGGTAGCATCGCTCGCGGAGGACGTCTCGATGCTCCTACGCTCGATGCTCGCTTTCGCGTTCGCCGCCGTGCTCGTGCCGGCCGGCCTCCCACAGCCGCGGGCCGCCCGCGCCGATCCCGCTCCGCCGCGAGCCGCCGGCGCGGACCTCGAGCGCGCGCGCGGCCTCGCCGCGTCCGGGGAGTATCGTCGCGCGGCGGCGGTCCTCGAAGCGGATCGAAATCTGAGCGGCGATGCGGCCGCCGAGCAGTATCTCGGCGATCTCTACGTGCGGCTCGACGATCTCAAAGCCGCGGAGCGAATCTATCTCGCGCTGCTGGCCGTGGATCGAAATAATAAAACCGTCCACGAACGGCTCGCGAACGCCTACGCCGCAGGCGACGCGATACCGCAGGCGATCGCCGAATTCCAAGCGAGTCTGCCCGACGTCGTCGCGTACACGGATCTCGTCCGGTTGCACCGTCGCATCGGCGATCTGCCCGCCTTCGTCGAACGATACCGTCTGGCGGCCGATACGCCGTCGAGCGGCGCGGCCGATACGCTCGCGTACGGCGTGATCTTGACCGAACTGCACCGCGCGTCCGAGGCGGCGAGCTATCTCGAGCGCGCAGTCGCCGCGACGCCCCGTTCGTGTCCGGCGCGAACGGCGCTCGGTAACGCCTATCTCGATCTCGACCGAGCGTCCGGCGCCGCCTATCAGTTTCGCGAATGTCTGGCCGTCGAACCGCGGAATTATTCGGCGCTCGTCGACTTGAGCACGACGTACGATCCGCAGCGGGAGTCCGCGTCCGCGCGAGCGCTCCTGGATGCCGCGATACGCTTCCGTCCCGAGCTTCCCGATGCGTTCGTCGATTACGGCTATCTCGTCGACGCGACCGCGCCCGGCAGCGGCATCGCGTACTACCGTCGGGCTCTCGCGAACGACGTCTTCTCGCGCGACGCCTACGTCGATCTCGGCTTCGATTACGCCGAAGAGCGGAGCTTCGCGCTCGCGGAGGCGGCGTATCTCAAGGGCTTGAGCGTTTCGCCGAAGGACGGCCGGCTCGAGTTCTTGCTCGGCGAGACGTACTCGCGTCAGGGCAAGGCCGCGCTCTCGGCCGTTCAGTACGCGGCCGCGGCGAGCAGCGACGATCCCGACGTCGCGCGCGCAGCGCGGAGCGAACTCGACGCGGTGCGTTAATCGTTCGGCGCACGGCGCGTCGCTTCGTGGATCGCCACCCGGTTGCCCTCGGGATCTCGGAACGACGCCTGTTTGCAGACGGGCCCTTCGAAGCGTTCGTCGATCGCGACGCCGCTCGCTCGCAGCGACTCGACCCACGCGTCGACGCTGTCGACTTCGAAATAGACGCTCGCGGCGGAGCCGGGCGATCGTCCCGCCCACTCCGCCGCGATCAGCGCGAAGGTCCCGTTGCCGAGGTGCGTCTCGTTGTATTTTTCGACGTCGTCTTCGACGTACGGCCCGGCGAAACGCAGGCCGAGCGTCTCCTCGTACCAGCGCCGAGTCGCGGCCACGTCGCCCGAGGGGTAGGCGGTGAAGGCGATATCTTTGACGATCATCCGTCGACGAATTCTCGTCGATCGGAAGCGCTCCGCTCGGCAGCGCGATCGATTCGCCTCGTACACCGCTCGCTTCTCAGCCGAGGGCCGGCATCCGTCCGTACCCCGCGCGGGTGTCGAACGCCGCTCGTTCTCGATTCGCGCCGAGCCGGCTGCGGCTCGCGCATTCGTACGTCGTCTTCTTCGCGCTCAGCGGCTCGCTGCAGATCCTCGACCTCCACCAAACGCACGGAACGCAGAAGCCGAGCCCGCTCTTCTCGGCGATCGGGAAGCTCGCGCGCACCTTTCGGGGGATCCTCGCCGCGGGCGTGTGGTGCCGCTAGCGCTCATCGTCCTCTGAGGCGCGACGCGCCGCGAACGCTCGATCACAGTAGCCGCCGAACGCGAACGCGAAGTCCGGTCGCATGTCCGTCTCCCAACGCCCCACGATTCTCGTCTCCAACGACGACGGGTACGCGAGCCCGGGCATCGTCGCGCTCGCGCACGCGCTGACGGAGCTCGGAAACGTCGTCGTCGTCGCGCCCGCCGACGATCAGAGCGGCGTCGGGCATCGCGTGACCGTCAACGTTCCGGTACGCGTGCGCCGCATCGACGACGCGGAGGTCACGACGTTCGCGGTCGAGGGGACGCCCGCCGATTGCGCGGTACTCGGCGCGTACAAGCTCTGCGACGTCCGGCCCGCGCTCTGCGTAAGCGGGATCAACCGCGGCGCGAACCTCGCCGACGATACGTTCTATTCCGGAACCGTCGCGGCGGCTCTGGAAGCGACGTCGATCGGCATCCCGTCGATCGCCGTCTCGCTCGCCACGTTTCCCGGCGGCGACGATCTGCGCTTCGCCGAGGCCGCGCAGATCGCGGTCTCGCTCGCGCGCGAGGTGCTCGCGGAGGGCTTGCCGCACGGCACGCTGCTCAACGTCAACGTCCCCAATCGCCCCGAATCGAAGCGCCGCGGCCTTCGCTGGTGCCGGCTCGGGCGCAAGATCTACCGCGATCGCGTGACGGAGCGCGCCGATCCGCGCGGCGACACGTACTACTGGCTGTGGGGGAGCTTCAACGGCGAGGAGATCGTCGAGGGCACCGATCTCGCGGCGGTTCGGGACGGCTACACGAGCGTCACCCCGATGACGCTCGACCGCACCGATCACGACGAGCTCGGCCGGCGGTGGCGCGCGCAGAACGCCGACTTGCGCACCTGAGGATCGCGGCGAAACAACGGCCCGTCGTACGCGCTATATCGTGCGCTCGCGCGCGCGGAGGTCCGGCTTGAAGCGTCTCTCGATACTCGCGATCCTGCTCGCGGCGTTGCTCGCCGTCGGCGGCGCCATCGTCGCCTCGGTCGGCAGCGCCTTCTCGGTCGCGTTCGACGGAGCGAAGAACGTCTCGTGGACGCAGGCGCGCGGGACGCTCGTCGATCGGCAATTCGATCTCGCGGATGCGACGCACGTCGTCGTCTACGCGCGCGATCTCGATATCCGGATCGCGGCCGGCACCTCGCCTTCCGGCGGGCTGCACGTGCGCGGACGCGTGCCCGCGAACCTCGCGTCCCGCATCACCTTCGCGCGCAGCGGCGCGACGGCGACGCTGACGCTCGTTCCGAACGCGTACGTCCCGGCGCGGTCGTGGTCGTACTCGATCTTCGACGATACCAAACCGGTCGTCGTGACGCTCGAGAGCTCGCGCCGCATCGACGTCGTCTCGACGAGCGGCGACGTCGGCATCGACGATTGGCGTGCGCCGTTCGCTGTCGAGACGACGAGCGGCGACGTTCGCCTGGCACGCTCGCGCTCGGCTGGAACGATCCGTACGACGTCGGGCGACGTGCACGCGATCGACGTGGCGGATGCGCTCGACGTGCGCACCACGAGCGGTGACGTCGACGC
>CAZZZK010000203.1:0-4999 GCA_964658555.1 Vulcanimicrobiota bacterium
CGGCCCTCGATCCGGTCTCGCTCTCCGATACGTTCATCGCGACGGATAATCTCAAAGCGGGCGTGATGAACGGCAAATGGGCGAAGAGCGCGATGGGGAAGACGGTGCCGAAGATCGTGCTGCTCGAGGGCACGCCGGGCAGCCAGGTCAACACGGATCGCATGCAGGGCTTCCTCACCGGCTTCGGAGCGGGCGCGAAACGTTTCGTCGTCGCGGATCAGATCACGAACGGCGATCAGGGCAAAGCGCAGACGGCGATGGAGAACGTTCTGGCGGCGCACGCCGACGCGAATCTCGTCTGGACGATCAACGAACCGGCCGCCCTCGGTGCGGCGACGGCGATCAAGGCGCGCGGCCTGACGGGCAAGATCAAGGTCGTCTCGATGGACGGCAGCTGCCGCGGTCTGCAAGGCGTCGACAGCGGCGCGATCGATAGCGACGTCATGCAATTCCCCAAGAAGATGGGCGCGCAAGCCGTCGACTTCGCGGTCGACGTCGCGCGCGGAAAGTCGATTCCGAAGACGTTCGACACGGGCGAGATCCTCGTGACGAAATCACCGCAGCCGGGCGTCCCGTCGCAGCCCGTGAGCTACGGCCTCAAGAACTGCTGGTGAACGAGGCCCTCGCCCGCATCGGCGGCGCGCGCACGGTCGGTCCGTTCGCCGGTCTCGTGATCCTATGCGTCGGGTTCGGAATCGCGGCGCCCGCATTCACCTCGCCGCGCAACCTGCTGCAGATCTTGCAGCAGGTCATGGAAGTGGGCACGCTCGCGATCGGACAGACGATCGTCATCCTCACGGCCGGGATCGATCTCTCCAACGGCGCGATCATGGTGCTCGGATCGGTCGTCATGGCGAAGCTCGCCGTCACGGCCGGCGTGCCGGTGCCCGTCGCGATCTTCGCGGGCTTCGCGCTGACGACGATCCTCGGGCTCGTAAACGGACTCGTCGTCGCACGCCTGCGCGTGCCGCCGTTCGTCGCGACGCTCGGCATGCTCAACGTCGCCTACGCGAGCACGCTTTTGTACAGCGGTCAAGCATCCGTCGATAATCTCCCGTCGGGATTGCTCGCGTTCGGCGCGTCGTTCCGCGCGCTCGGGACGAGCCTTCCCGTCGGGCCGTTCGTGATGCTCGCGGTCTTCGCGATCGCGTGGTATTCGCTCACGCAGACCGGCTGGGGGCGCCACCTCTACGCGCTCGGCAACAATGCGGAGGCCGCGCGCTTGACCGGGATCAACGTCTTCAACGTGCGGATCTCCGCCTATCTCGTCGCGGGCTTCATCTACGGCCTGGCCGCGCTGCTCGTGCTCGGACGCACGACGGTCGGCGATCCCAACGCCGGGCAGACCGACAACCTCGATAGCATCACGGCGGTCGTGATCGGCGGGACGAGTCTGTTCGGCGGCCGCGGCGGCGTGATCGGGACGCTGATCGGCGCGCTCATCGTGGGCGTGTTGCGCAACGGGCTGACCCTCGTCGGCGTCGAGGCGCTCTGGCAGACCTTCGCGACCGGAATCATCGTCATCGCGGCGGTCGCGGCCGACGAAGCGACGCGGCGGCGGCGCGCGTGAGCGAGCCGCGGGAGCGCGTCCCCGTCCTCGCGGCGCGCGGTATCGTGAAGCGCTACGGGAACGTCACGGCGCTCGACGGCGCCGATTTCGAGATCTACGACGACGAGATCGTCGCGCTCGTCGGCGACAACGGCGCGGGAAAGTCGTCGCTCATCAAAGCGCTCTCGGGTGCGACGATTCCGGACGAGGGCGAGATCCTCGCCGGCGGCCGGCGCGTCTCGATGCGCAGCCCCAAGGACGCGCGCGCGCTCGGGATCGAGACGGTCTATCAGGATCTCGCGATGGCTCCCGCGCTCGATATCGCGAGCAATCTGTTCCTCGGGCGGGAACTGCGCCGCACGGGCGTGCTCGGAAACGTCTTCCGCGCGCTCGACGGTCCGCGCATGCGCCGCGAAGCGGCGTACCATCTCGAGGGCCTGAAGATCGGCATCCGCTCGATCCGCCAGCCGGTCGAGACGCTCTCCGGCGGCCAGCGGCAGGGCGTCGCGGTCGCACGCGCCGTCTCGTGGGGGAAACGCTGCGTCATCATGGACGAGCCGACGGCGGCGCTCGGCGTCAAGGAGACGGCGCAGGTGCTCGAGTTGATTCGGACCGTCAAAGCGCGCGGGACGCCCGTGATCATCATCAGCCATAATATGCCGAACGTCTTCGAAATCGCCGATCGCATCTCGGTCATGCGGCTCGGCCGCCGCGTCGGTATCGCACGGCCGGGACGCGAGACCATGGAAGACGTCATCGCGATGATGACCGGCGCGACGCGGCGCGAGGTCGAAAACATCAGCGACTGAGCGCATCGGGAAAGATTTCATCATCCGATGAATTACGCCGGCGTCGCTCGGAAATGCGATGGGGCGGGCCGGCCGCGGCGAGCGCGCGAAAGACCGCGTGATGCTCCCGCTCGCCGCCGTCCTCGCCGCCGCATCGCCGCCGCCGTCGAACGGCTCGCAGTGTTCGGATTCCTTTCTCGCGCTGGGAGCGCCGATGGTCCGACCGTCCGACGTCGCGCGCGGTATCGAGCATACGGCCCCCGAACGCGTCGTGCGGATCTCGATTCTCGTCGCGCCGAACGTCGCGGGCGCGCCGATCGTCGGTTACCTCTACATCACGAGCGGGCGGAGCGTTTTCTTCGGTACCCGGCGGCACGATCAGATCGACCCGGCCGCGGTGCCGCTCATCCGCGAGATCTATGCGGCGTCTTCGACGGCGACGGCCTCGCAGCTGAACGGGCTGCTCGCGCATCAGAACGGCAACGCGATCCTCTATCTCGCGCAGCCGCTGCGTCTGCTCAAGCGTCTCGGTCTCGGCGCGGTGCGCTGTATCGCGCTCCCGCCGAACGCGCGCGGCTAGCGCGCGCGCGTTCGGCTAGGAAACGTAGCTGACGTTCACGCTGTAGCCGGCGGCTTCGGCACGGGCGACGACCGAAAGCACGTTCTCGATCTCGTCGTCGATCGTCGCGATCTCGCGGGCCGTAATCCCGACCGGCGCGGCGTGCTCCCAGAGCAGCCGCTGGGCGGTCTCGAGCGCCGAACGCAGACGTTCCGGCGTCGCTTCGAGGACGGCCCAGTCTTCATACGAGGCGGCGGGCACGACGCGCCAGCCGTTGCCCGAATACTCGTCGTCGACGTCGTAGGCGTTCGGGATCGCGCGCAAGACGTCGATCGCGTCGCGATCGCTCGCACGGAGCGTCGGCAGCCCGGCATCGCCGAGACGGATCACGAAACGGAAGAACGACGTCCCGCCGACGCTGTACGCACCGGCCGGCGACCCGACGTTCACGTGAATCATGCCGCCCGCATTCGAGTGGCTCGTAGCGCTACCTCTCCGAGATGGCCGACACGTCGTCGAGCGTGATCACGATGTGATTGTCCGGCGTATCGCTCGGCTCGAAAAGAAAATTGACGGCGCGGTCGCCGATCTTGTCGGCGACGATGCGGCCGCGATACGTCCGGCCGCTCGCCGTCAGCGTGACGGTCCGCGAGCCGTATGCGCGCAACTGTTCGATCGTAACGCCCACCGTCAGCGTCCGATCGCGAACGGGACGTCGAACGACGCCGCGAGGCGTTCGAGCGCGGTCCACGATTTGCGGTGGATGCGGACGCCCTCGCGATCCGAGCGAAGCGTGCGCTCGTGCTCGATCTCGCCGGCGACGTAGATCCGATCCTGGCCCGGGACGCGATCGGATCGTTTGAACGCGCGCAACTCTTCATCCATATCCGCTTTGAACGCCGCCGGATCGCGAAACGCTCCTGGATCGATCGCTCCGAAGAAGTGCGAGATCTTCCCCGGCATCGGCGGATCCGTCGGCCGGGGCAAGCCGTCGCCGAACGCGCCGCCCGACAGGACGCCGCACATGATGTCGGCGAGGAGGCCCAGTCCGTAGCCCTTGTGCCCGCCGCCTTCGACGCCCGAGCCGCCGAGCGGGAGCAGCGCCCCGAGCAGCCCGCGCGCCGGATCGGTCGTCTCGACGCCGTCGGCATCGAGCGCCCACCCGGCCGGGACGGGCTTCTCCTTACGCTCGAAGACTTCGAGCTTTCCGCGGGCGACGGTCGTCGTCGCGAAGTCGAGTACGAAGGGCGGTTCGTCGCCCGCGGGGATCGCGTACGCCCAGGGATTCGTGCCGAGCATCAGCGCGCGGCCGTACGTCGCGGCGCCGTAGCGGATCGAATTCGTCGACGACATCCCGATGAGGCCGCTCTCGAGCGCGAGCATCGCGTAGTAGCCCGCGATTCCGTAGTGATTGGAGTTTCGGACGGCGCCGAACGCGACGCCCGCATGCTTCGCTTTCTCGATCACGGCGCGCATCGCGCGTTCGCCCGCGGGGTGGCCGAGGCCGTTGCCCGCATCGAGCACGATCGTCGTCGGCGTCTCGCGCACGACGTCGACCGGCGGCGCGGCGAGCATCGCTCCGGATCGGAGCCGTTCGACGTAGTAGGCGCCGAGCCGCGAGACGCCGTGCGATTCCACGCCGCGCCGGTCGGCGGCGACGAGGACGTCTCCGACGATGCGCGCGTCGTCCGGCCGGACGCCGAGGCGCACCAGCACCTCGGCGACGAACGCGGCGAGCGCGGGCCCGTCGGCGAGCGCGTAGTCGTTCTCGGCGGCGATGCTCATATCGATCGGTCCTCGGGGAGTGGGTCTACCGTCGCTCCGCGCGACGAGAGGCCTAGCAGAAAGACGTCGCTGTCGATCCCTTCGCGCGCGAAGGCGTCGCGCATCGCGTCGCCCGTGTCCGAAGCGTCTCCGGAAACGAGCGCGATCACGCTCGGGCCGGCGCCCGAGAGCGCGACCGCGAGCAGCCTCGGCCGCTCGAAGCGTAGCATCTCCTCGAACCCCGGGACCAGCGGCGCGCGATACGGCTGGTGGATCCGGTCGCCCGTCGCGATGCGAAGCGTCGCCAGGTCTCCCGTCGCGAGGGCGGCGGCGAGCAAC
>CAZZZK010000204.1:0-4919 GCA_964658555.1 Vulcanimicrobiota bacterium
CTTGGGGCACATCCCACAGCCGGAACTCCACCCGGCCGGAGCTGGCGTTGCCAGTGACCAGGGCCTGGGCGCCCTGCCCTTTCCACTGCGTGAAGTCGGGCGCGTCGCCGGGCTGCGCGCCGCCGGTCAGCGGCTTGAACAGGCCACAGCGCTGCAGGTCGGCCGCGATCACGCCCGTGATCTGGGCACCGAGGTCGCCGCCCATGGTGGGGATGCCGATCGGGATCGGATCGGTGCGGGCGCGGTCCACCACGATGTCCTTGCTGCCGGACGACGCCGGCTGTGCCCGGGCCTGCTGAGCGAAACCGGGTGCGGCGAGCAGGGTCGCGGTGCCGGCGAGGGCGCCGCGGCGCGTCAGCGCCATACGAAGCCCGCGAGGGTCGTTGCCAGGAACACGACAGAAAAGCTCATGTTGCTCACGAAGACGTTTTCGTTCAAGACGAACACGTTCTTTGCTTTGTCGAAGAGTCGATTTTCGTAGAACGCGAGCACGAGCACGAGCACGATTCCGAGATAATACGCGGGCCCGACGT
This sequence comes from Vulcanimicrobiota bacterium, assembly GCA_964658555.1. GTDB lineage: Bacteria > Vulcanimicrobiota > Vulcanimicrobiia > Vulcanimicrobiales > Vulcanimicrobiaceae > CAZZYZ01. The sequence continues at coordinate 534 of CAZZZK010000204.1, forward strand.
GCGCGAGCAACCCGGCCGCGAGCAGCACGACGCCCATGACGAGGTGGAGGACGATCGGCAGCGCCCGTCCGCTCCGCTCTCCGAAACGAGCGGGAATCGAGCGGATGTTCTGCGCGAGATCGACGTCGCGATCCATGAGTGCGTAGATGATGTCGAATCCGGCGACCCAGATCGTTACGGCGACGAAAAGCAGCAGCGCCGCCGCGGAGATCTTCCCGGTGATCGCGACGTACGCGCCGAGCGGCGCGAACCCGTCGGTCGCGCCTAGGACGAAGTGGACGCCCCACGTGAAGCGCTTGCAGAACGGATAGGCGAAGATGCCGAGCGCCGCGAGCGGCAGATAGGCGAGGCACACCGGATTGAGCGCGGCGGCCGCGATCACCAGCAGCACGATCCCCGCGATCGCGGTTCCGAGCATCACGCCCGGTGCGAGCGATCCGTTCGCGAGCGCGCGGCGTGCGGTGCGCGGATTGCGCGCGTCGATCTCGCGGTCGACGTAGCGATTGGTCGCCATGGCCGCCGTCCGCGCGCCGAGCACGGCGAGCGTGATCCACACGAACTGGTAGAACGTCGGCAATCCGCGCGCCGCGAAGAGCGCGCCGACGTACGCGAACGGCAGCGCGAAGGCGGTGTGTTCGACCCGGATCTCGCGGAGAACGAGTTTCGCGATCGCGAGCGGCGAGGTCGCACGAGTAATGCTCATCGTTCTCTCCTATGCCCGCTTGCTTGAGCTACACCCACAAATTCGTAGTCGTTCCGACTCTGCTCGGCGTGAAACGGAGATACGGTGACGAGCGTCGCCGGACGATTACAATCGGGGATGGCCCTTCGAGGCGCTTAGACGGATCGCGATCTGCTGATAGCGAGCAGGTTCGACGATCGGCCGATACCTTCCGGAAGCCGCTACGATCGCAGCTCCGGCATGTATGCTCGCGACGCTCGATGGATCGTAGCGTCGTCGCCGCGGGTAACGTTCTGCGTCACTTTCGGAAGGCGTAGCATACTTCAGAGATCGGAGACGACAGAGATCGGAGACGACCGGGTGGGTCCGGCGTGCCGTGAACGTTAGGAAGAACGCGAGGCCTAGAAGGCTCGATATTGCAACCGCCGTTTCCGCTCACAGAAGGACTTCGAAAGACGTAACATACCATAAGGGGTCGCGTGTCGTTTCAAGACATATAGGTCGCCAGCGGTTTTATCGACAATGTCGTCTCATCGAATGGCACTCATATCGCGACCTTAAACCGAATGCTTGAGGTAAGCGAATTTGTTCGTTCGTCTGTTGTAAATGACTCCTATCTCCTGAGCCTTGCGATTCATTCGTAAGTTTTCGTGCAGGTATCGAGCATATCTGCTGAACGACATGATGACCGTGCCCTTTGTTGATGAACGCTCAAGTCGGAGGATCGCGTGAACATCGTTTTGGGATCGAAATTTCCTAACGACGCTACATTGTCGATCACGCTCGTTCAAGAGACTCTCAGGGAGGAGTTTCTTTTGCTCGGGCAAGCGGCGTCATGCTTATATGCCGACGACATCGGACTTCGTATTCCAAAGGTCAGCGAGATCGAATTCAGCATAAGGTGCGCGTTTTTGGAATCGCTGCAATCGGCAGATATTCTCGATTTTAAAGTAGGTGACGGGCTCTTCAGTACGTTGCGAGGTCAGGTCTTAAAGCGCCCGAAGCCGCAGTTGTTCGTTAGTCGCTCCCACGGACTAGATCACATCAACTATGCGGTGAAGCGAGAGTTTTCGCGTGTTAACAAATCCAGAATGTCCTGGCGAGAGCGGTCGTATTTCGGCGGCTATTTATTGTGGCAGGTCGTGAATCATATGCGCCTTGCCGACATATGTCTTTTTCTGAATAGTGAAGAACGCGATTTCGCGGTGAATCACCTAAAGATCGACGGACGTAAAAGCATCATCGTCGATAATGGCATACCGGACTACATGATCGGCTTACCGAGACGCGCGCCGAGAGCCGGCCGCGGTGGTGCCTTACGGATAGCAGTCGTCGGAACGTACGTCGTTCGTAAGATCAACATTGCCCCGCAGGCGATCGAAAAGTTATTAACCCGATACGAACAGCTTACGTTCGCCTTTCTCGGGACGGGAGTCGACGACGAGCGCGTTCTGCGGGATTTCGAGATAAGTCATCACGACAGAATTAAAAACGTCAAGCAATTCGACCACAAATTGCTTCCGGGAATGCTCTCTACGTATGATGTGCTGTTCTTTCCGAGCATGGCCGACGGCTTCGGACTCGTCGTGTTCGAGGCGATGGCGTGTGGTGTCGGCGTTGTTGCTTCGAACCTGCCGTCATTAACGAGCCGCCTTCGGAACGAGTCTGAGGCGTTATTTTTCCAGAGTCTCGATCCGGCTGCGATGGTAGATGCGATCGAGCGCATAATTCATCAGGATCATCTCTTGGAGAAATTGCAATATAACGGCTATAATCGAGCTCAGGATTTCTCCTGGAGACGAATCGCCGCACAGACGCTCGACATTTACTCCGAAGGTCTCGCGCGCAAAAGCGCTTCTTTGCCGGCGTAGCGGCGTAAGGCCCGGTTGCGATTGACGCTATTGTTAGACGATGCGATCTATGGAGGCTAATTTTCGTGCGTTTCGGATCGATCCTCGATCGCCGGTACGCCGTTCGCGCGAAGGGCGTTCGCATCGACGGATCCCGGCTTCATCCCGACGGAGCGTAACAGCGCGTCCAGTGCGTGCTGGCCTTGGCCCGACCACGAATCGGGATGCGAGACGAAGCGTCGCAGCCCGTACTCGTCCCAGCGTTCGGTGACGCGGTCGCGGGTCGCGTCGTCCATCATGATGTCGGGCGGCCACGCGCGGGCGTAGCCTTCGTCGGCGCGCTTACGCGTCGCGTCGACACCGAGTTTGTGGCCGAGCGCGACGAGATACGAACCGCTGTGATCGAGATCGTCGACCGGACCCGGCATCACGACGAGATCGCGCGACGCGTCGACGTTGTTGAGCACGAACCACGTCACCGCTCGCGTATCGTGCACGTCCACGTCGTGATCGACGATGATGAGGCAGCGCGTGAGCATCATCATGTGGCCGATGCCCCACAGCGCGTTCATAACTTTCTTCGCCTGACCGGGGTACGTTTTCTTTACCGCGACGATGCAGAGGTTATGGAAACCGCCCTCGACCGGCAGATTGTAATCGACGATCTCCGGCACGACCATCTGCAGCAGCGGCAGGAAGATGCGCTCCGTCATCTTGCCGAGCCACGCGTCCTCCATCGGCGGCTTGCCGACGACCGTCGCGCCGAAAATCGGTTGCCGGCGATGCGTCACGCACTGCACGTGGAACGTCGGATAGTAATCGGCCAGGCTGTACACGCCCGTGTGATCGCCGAACGGTCCCTCGACGCGCAGATCGTCGTTATCGACGTAGCCTTCGAGAACGAACTCGGCATCGGCCGGAACCTTGAGATCGATCGTCTTGCAGCGCACCATGCGCTCCGCCCGGCCGCGCAAGAAGCCCGCGAGCGAGATCTCGTCGACGATCGGCGGGAGCGGTGCCGTCGCGGAATACGTGATCGCGGGATCGGCGCCGATCGCGACGGCGACGGGAACGCGCTTGCCCCATTTCGCCGCGTGCGCGCGGCCCTGCTTATGACGCTGCCAGTGCATGCCCATCGTCGTCGCGTCGTAGCGCTGCATCCGGTACATGCCGATGTTTTGCATCCCGGTTTCGGGGTCTTTCGTGAAGACGAGCGGGAGCGTCAGGAACGGGCCGCCGTCGAGCGGCCACGTGGTGAGGATCGGCAAGTTCGTGAGGTCGACGTCGTGCTCGACGACCTCGTGCACCGGAGCGTCCGCGACCGTCCGCGGAATCGCGAACGCCGCCGATCCGACCTGGAAGAGCTTCGCGACCTTTCCGTCCATCGTCTTCGGAACGCCGAGGTGGACGGCGTTGCGGACGCGCTGCGCGACCTCTTCGATCGTCTGCGCCCCGAACGCGAGCGCCATGCGCCGTTCCGTGCCGAATTGATTCGTCAGCACGGGATATTCCGAACCGGCGACGTTCGTGAACAACAGTGCGGGGCCGCCGGCCTTGACGATGCGATCGGTGATCTCGGAGATCTCGAGATACGGATCGACCCGCGCGCGAATCTCGACGAGTTCCCCCGCGCGTCGCAACGCGGCGACGTATTGACCTAACGAGTCGAATGCCATCCTACCCTCCGCGCATTCGAACCGATCGATCGAACGCCCTCACGTTGGACGACGCGCTCGGCGAACGGCGCACCGCGAAGCGGATCGAGGTACTGCGGGACGCACGTTCGAGGGGGCGAAACGCCGGAGATGGTGTTTCTCGCGATCACACGCCGCCGCACGGAACGTTTCAGCGAAG
>CAZZZK010000205.1:0-2270 GCA_964658555.1 Vulcanimicrobiota bacterium
AGAGCATCAGGATGCGCGCCTCGGCCTGCGCTCCGGCCGAGAGCGGGAGATGGACGGCCATCTGGTCGCCGTCGAAGTCCGCATTGTACGGCGTGCAGACGAGCGGATGCAGGTGGATCGCCTTGCCCTCGACGAGGACCGGCTCGAACGCCTGGATGCCGAGGCGGTGCAGCGTCGGCGCGCGATTGAGAAGCACCGGATGCTCGCTGATGACCTCGTCGAGCACGTCCCAGACCTCGGGACGCACGCGCTCGACCATGCGCTTCGCACTCTTGATGTTGTGCGCTTGCTGCCGGTCGACGAGCTTCTTCATCACGAACGGCTTGAAGAGCTCGAGCGCCATCTCTTTGGGCAGGCCGCACTGGTGCAGCTTGAGGTGCGGGCCGACGACGATGACCGAACGCCCCGAGTAGTCGACGCGCTTCCCGAGCAGATTTTGCCGGAACCGGCCCTGCTTGCCCTTGAGAATATCCGAGAGCGACTTGAGCGGGCGGTTGTTCGGGCCCGTGACCGGACGGCCGCGGCGGCCGTTGTCGATGAGCGCGTCGACCGCTTCCTGAAGCATCCGTTTCTCGTTCTTGATGATGATCTCGGGCGCGGAGAGCTCGAGCAATCGCTTCAGGCGATTGTTCCGGTTGATCACGCGGCGATAGAGATCGTTGAGGTCCGACGTCGCGAAACGCCCGCCGTCGAGCTGCACCATCGGGCGCAGTTCGGGCGCGATCACGGGGACCGCCGAGAGGATCATCCATTCGGGCTTGTTGCCGGATGCGAGGAACGCCTCGACGACTTCGAGGCGCTTGATCGCCTTGACGCGCTTCTGGCCCGTCGTCTCCTTGAATTCCTTACGCAGATCTTCTTGGAGCTTGCGCAGATTCATATCGCGCAGCAGCTCGCGGATCGCCTCGGCGCCCATCCCCGCTTTGAAGCCGTTCTGATACTTGTCGCGCGACTCGCGATACTTCTGCTCGGTCAGGATCTCGCGCTTGAGCAGCGACGTGTTGCCGGGATCGATGACGATGTACGCGGCGAAATAGATGACCTTCTCGAGCTGCCGCGGCGACATGTCGAGCAGGATGCCGATCCGCGACGGAACGCCCTTGAAGTACCAGATGTGCGTGACCGGGGTAGCGAGCTCGATGTGACCCATGCGCTCGCGACGCACCTTCGCGCGGGTGATCTCGACGCCGCAGCGGTCGCAGATCATGCCCTTGAAGCGGATGCGCTTGTACTTGCCGCAGTGGCACTCCCAGTCTTTGGTCGGTCCGAAGATCTTCTCGCAGAAGAGGCCGTCGCGCTCCGGCTTGAGCGTCCGGTAATTGATCGTCTCCGGCTTCTTCACTTCGCCGAAAGACCACGCTCGGATCTGCTCCGGGCTCGCGAGGCCGATGCGCATCGCATCGAAGTTGTTGACGTCGAGCAAGTTGACGCTGATGGGGAGTACCTCTATCTCTGCTAGGGACGGACGTGTCGGGACGACGCCGCTATGCCGATAACCGTCTTCGAGGGGCCGCGCGACGGACCGGCGGACCGGTCGGATGCGAGGGGATCCCGCGTAATGCCGAAAAAGTGAGGCGCGCTCCCGCCGGGGTGGCGGGTTCGATCCTCACGATGCCCGGCTACGGGCATAGGGCGCTATTCTAGCGTACTTTTTCGGGATTGTCGAGGTCGACGGGCGCTCTCACGAAGGCGAGGAACCGCGCGGCCGGCGGCGAGAGCGCACGGTCGCGTAGGCGAACCGCGAGGAGCGGGCGCCCGAGATCCGCATCGCCGATCTCGACCGGCCGCACGTGCCCGTTCGCCACGTCGCGTTCGACGGCGAGTTCGGAGAGCACCGCGATGCCGAGCCCGGCCTCCACCGCGCGGACGACGCCGTCGTTGCTCGGAAACGCGAACCGGACGTCCATCTCGAGGCCGCCCCGCGCGAGGACCTCGCGCGCGAACGTCTGCGTCCCGGAGCCGGCCTCGCGCGCGACGAACGTCTCGCCCGTCAGTTCGCGAAGCGCGATCGACCGGCGTCCGGAGAGCCGGTGGCCCTGCGCCGGCACGACGAGCACGAGTCGGTCGCGCGCGTACGGCGTCACCTCGAAGGCGGACTCGTCGGGAACGGCACCTTCGACGAGCGCGAGCGCGATTCGCCGCGAGGCGAGGGCGCGGCACGTGTCGACCGTATTCGCGATCGTGAGCCGTATCTCGACGCCCGGAGCCTCTCGCTCGAACGCCGCGAGCCTGCCCGGCAGCGCGTAGTTGCCGATCGTGACCGTCGCGCC
>CAZZZK010000205.1:2280-4916 GCA_964658555.1 Vulcanimicrobiota bacterium
GAGCGCGAGCGCCCCGACCCGTGCGGCCGAGAAATCCTCGAGATCGCGCTCGAGTGTTTCGATCCGATCGAGCACGTCGGCGCCGCGCTCGGCGAGGAACGCACCCGCATCCGTGAGCACGGCGCGCCGTCCGACGAATTCGAAGAGCGGCGACCCCGCGGCTGCGGCGAGCAGCTTCATCTGCTGCGTGACCGCCGACTGCGAGAGGGAGAGCTCCTCGGCCGCGCGCGAGAAATTCCCGGCGGCGGCGACGCGGCGGAACGTTTGCAGCTGAGCGAGCGTAAACGGCATGTCTCACTATAAGCGAAAGCAATCGAGACGTCTCGAAAATAGCATTGGACTTATAGGAGGCGACGTCGTAGGATCGGACCATGCCGACGATGATCGCCGCCGAATCGGAGCGCGGCTCCGCGTTCGAGACCCTCGGAGAACTCGTCGGACGGGCGTCGGGCGCCGTCGGACCGGCCTGGTTCACGAGCGTCATGGGGACGGGGATCCTCGCGATCGGCATCGCGATCTCGCCCGTCCACGTCACCGGCGGTACGGTCGCCGCACGGACGCTCTTCGCCGTCGACCTCGCGCTCTTCGTCCTCTTCGCCGCGCTGTTCGCCGGGCGGCTGATCGGGCGGCCGGGGACGCTCGCCGCGACGTTCTCGGATGCGAACGTCGCGCAGGCGTGGGGCGCACCGCCGATGGCCGCGTTCACCGTCTGCGTCGGCTTGCTCCGGATCGGGCCCGCCCTCTTCGGACGGCCGGCTTGCGTCGCTTCCGCACAGGTGCTCTGGATCGCGGGCGCCGCGCTCTCGCTCGCGAGCGCGTTCGTCGTGCCGTACCTCATGTTCACCCGTCACCAGGTGACGACGCAGGGCACGTTCGGCAGCTGGCTGTTGCCCGTCGTCCCGCCGATCGTCGCCTCGGTCCCGGCGGCCCTCCTGCTGCCCACGTGGCCTGACGCGCTCGCCGGCTCGATGCTCGCGATCGCCTACGCGATGCTCGGCGCGGGCGTCGTCCTCGCGGCGATCCTGATCGCGATCTTCTACGCACGGCTCCTCTTCCACAAGGTTCCGGCCCCCGCGCTCGTGCCGACGATGTGGATCGTCGTCGGCCCGCTCGGACAGTCGGTCGCCGGATTTCTCGCGCTCGGCCGCGCGGCGCATCTCGTCTGGCCCGAACTCGCGCACGGGCTCGCCGTCGCCGGTCTCGCGTACGGCCTCGTCGTCTGGGGCTTCGGCGCGTACTGGCTCGCGATGGCGATCGCCGTGACGCTGCGAGCCGTCCGCCTGCGGATGCCGTTCTCGCTCGGGTGGTGGGCCTTCACGTTTCCGGTCGGCACGTTGACGGTGGGGACGTACGGCCTCTACGACGCGACCCGCGCGCCGCTCTTCCTCGTCGCCGGAGCCGGCCTGCTTTCGCTTTTGGGCGCGATGTGGTCGCTCGTCGCCTACCGGTCGCTCGGTCACGCCGCCGCGTCGCTCGCACGCGGCGCGAAGCCGTTGGCGGCGGTCGCCGCCTAGCCGTTCGCCGCGCGCCCCCCGAGCTCGGCTTCGAGCGATCGGAGGCGCGCTTCGAGCGCCGTCACCTTCGCGCGCGACGCGGCGGCTTCGATCCGGCCGAGCGCGACGCCGCCCGTCCGAACCAGCGATTCGAGTGCCCGAATCTCCACGGGATCGAGCTCGGAGCCGTCGCGGTGGGGAGCGAAGAGCACGAATCCGAAGAGCTCGGCGCCGAGCAGCATCGGAATGGCGATCCGCCCGCGGTCGACTCGGATCAGGCCGGCCTCGCTCTGGAGACGGCGCACCCACACGGCATCGTGCGCGAGCGCATCCGCAGCGGCGGCGTCGCCCGCGAGGGCGACCGGCGCGTAGGCCCGCTCGCGTTCGTCGAGCCGGTAGAGTACCACGGAGCCGAGCGCGAGCGCGCGGCACGGTTCCTCCGTCAACGCGGCATCGACGGCGCCGACGGTCTCGGCGAAACGCAGTCCGCGCGCGACGAGCCGGAGATACGCTTCCGCCTCCGAGCGATCGCGGAACACGATCGCTTCGATGATCTGCTGCGAGTGCGAGTGGACGCGATCGAACAGCAATCCGATCACGACCGACGCAGCCGCGGTGAGGTACGTCGCGACGTGCGTCTCGCCGACGACTTCCCCGATCCCCCACTCGAGCAGACCGATCGTAATCACGAGCAGTGCCGTGCTCGCCGCGTAGACGGCGGCCCGGCTCACGACCGCGCGCACGTCGATCACGCGCTGTTTGAAGACCGCGTACGCGAGCGCGAGCGGCATGACGACGGCGATCGTATTGGCGATCGGATCGACGTGCGAATCCTTATTCGGAATGTAATCGGTGACGAACGCGAGGAAGCCGAACGTCATTCCGACGACCGCCCAGCGCAATCGCTGGCGGGCGGGTCCGTCGCTCGTCACGATGCCGCCTAGACGGCCATCCGAACCGACAATGAGTTGCTCTGCCTCCCCCCGATGAATGCTGAGGTTTGCCGTCGCCGCCAGCATCTCATGGATAGCTAACTTGTATAACGCCCGATCGGCCTGCACCCGGGTGCCTCGAACGGCGGGTCCTTTGCTGCGATTAAGAAGCTTGTTGTGGATACATGCCAAATCGGCAGCGCGCGCCATC
>CAZZZK010000206.1:0-4901 GCA_964658555.1 Vulcanimicrobiota bacterium
CGTCTACCGCGATACCGATTTCACGCTGCTGCTATTCGAGACGTTCGCGCTCGCGGCCGCACTCGAAGGCGCCGTCTCGAACGACGAGGCGGCAGGGCTCCTAATCGGCTACATCGATTCGCGCCGCTCGTCGCTGCCGTTCCCGTGGTCCCGCCGGACGGACGCGCTCATCGAGAACGTCCGCGATCTGCTCGAGCGCCGGCTCGGCACGGCCGCCCGCGACGAGCTGCTCGCCCGCGGCCGGCTGCTCGACGAGGAGACGTGCGCGAACGCGATCCTCCCCCGCCGGGAAACGATCGAAGGCCGCCCGGCGTAGGGCGGCCTTCTCGTGCGCTCGATTCTTGCGGCGCTTATCGTTGTGGGCGCCTCCGGGGCGCAGGTTGATCGGCGGCCCGAGCGGCGGAACGATCCGCGGTTCGGGCGGCTTCGGACGCTTCATGGCGGCGTTACCTCCGAGAAAGAAACGCCGACGCGAACGCGTCCGTTTCCGCGAATCGGCGGCTTAAAGGTGAATCCTCTACGTGCGAAGGCGCCGCTCGGCGAGGCACCGAATCGACAATCGTTAACACAACGTAAGTAATCGATAAGACTACAGGAGTATTCGTGCCAGAAACCGTCTCTCTCGAGATCGGCGGCAGAACGCTGACCATCGAGACCGGTGAATTGGCGAAGCAAGCAAATGGTAGCGCACTCGTGCGCTACGGCGACGTGAACGTCGTCCTTGCGGCCGTCACCGCATCCGACAAACCCCGCGAAGGGATCGACTTCTTCCCGCTGACCTGCGAATTCGAAGAGAAGATGTACGCGGCCGGCAAGATCCCGGGCGGCTACATCAAACGCGAGGGCCGTCCCTCCGAGCACGGCGTGCTCTCGGCGCGGCAGATCGATCGTCCGATCCGCCCGCTCTTCCCCGACGGCTTCCGCAACGACGTCATGATCGTCTCGACGGTGCTCTCGATCGATTCGGAACTCGATGCCGACGTGCTCGCGGTCTGCGCCGCGGGCGCCGCGCTCGCCGTCTCCGACATCCCGTTCGAGAAGACCGTGGCCGCCGTTCGCGTCGGCCGCGACGAGTCGGGTTCCTACATCTGCAATCCGACGATGCCGCAATACGAAACGGGCGGCATGGACATCGTCGTCGCCGGGACCGCCGACGCCGTCATGATGGTCGAAGGCGGCGGCAACGAGATCTCCGAGGACGCGCTCCTCGGCGCGGTCGAGTACGCGCACGCCGAGATCAAGAAGATCGTCGCGAAGATCGACGAGCTCGCGAAGAAGACCGGGAAGGCGAAGCGCTCGTTCCCCGTGCAGCAGCCCGATGCCGAACTCAAAACGTGGGTCGAGAAGACGTTCAAGAAAGACGTCGCCAAGGCGATGCGCGTCGTCGACAAGACCGCGCGTAACGAAGCGTTCGCGAAGCTGACGCACGCGTCGGCCGTCGAGCGCCTCACGAAGAAAGACGAGCCGATCCGCGAGAAGCTCGAGAGCTCGAGCAAAGACTTCTCGAAGATCATCAAGACGATGGAGGAGGAAGAACTCCGCGTCATGGTCGTCGACGAGAAGATCCGCCCCGACGGCCGCAAGCCCGACGAGATCCGTCCGATCTGGTCGAAGGTGCACTACGTACCGCGCGTCCACGGTTCGGGCGTCTTCACGCGCGGGCAGACGCAGGTCTTCACGGCGGCGACGCTCGGCTCGATCTCGGACGAGCAGCGCCTCGACGGGATCATGGCGATTCCGAACAAGCGCTACATGCACTACTACAACTTCCCGCCGTATTCGGTCGGCGAGACGCGCCCGATGCGCGGGCCCGGCCGCCGCGAGATCGGCCACGGTGCGCTCGCGGAGCGCGCGCTCGTCCCCGTGCTGCCGCCGGTAGACGATTTCCCGTACACGCTGCGCCTGATCAGCGAAGTGCTCGAGAGTAACGGCTCGTCGTCGATGGCGTCGGTCTGCGGCTCGACGCTCGCGCTCATGGATGCGGGCGTGCCGATCACGAAGCACGTCGCGGGCGTCGCGATGGGCCTCGTGCTCAACGGCAAGAAGCACGCGATCCTCACCGACATCCAGGGCCTCGAAGATGCGCTCGGCGAGATGGACTTCAAGGTCGCGGGAACGGTCGACGGGATCACGGCGATCCAGATGGATATCAAGGTCCAGGGCATCACGATCGACATCATGCGCGAAGCGATGGCCGAGGCGAAGAAATCGCGCCTCTTCATCATCGACAAGCTCAAGGAGACGATCGCGGGCCCGAATACCGAGCTCTCGAAGTACGCGCCGCGGATGCTCGTGCTGACGATCAGCCCGGATAAGATCAAGGACGTCATCGGCCCCGGCGGTAAGGTGATCAACAAAATCATCGCCGATACCGGCGTCAAGATCGACATCGAGAACGACGGCCGCGTCTTCATCGCGTCGCCCGACGGCGAAGGCGCCGAGAAGGCGAAGCGCATGGTCGAAGCGCTCACGAAGGACGTCACCGTCGGCGAGACCTACATGGGCACGGTCACGCGTCTCATGAACTTCGGCGCGTTCGTCGCGGTGCTTCCGGGCAAGGAAGGCCTCGTCCACATCAGCCAACTCGCGCCGCAGCGCGTCGAGAAGGTCGAAGACGTGGTGAAAGTCGGCGACGAGATCATGGTCAAGGTCGTCGAGATCGACAGCCAAGGCCGCATGAATCTCAGCCGAAAGGCCGTCCTCGGCGGCGGCTCGGACGACGACGATCAGCAATCGAGTCCGCCGCCGCGGCGCGGCAACGGCGAGTTCCGGCCGAACGGAAACGGCAACGTCGCCGGAGGCGGCGAGGTCACGCGTGCCGGCTCCGGCGGAGGCCGTCGCCGCCGCGAGTAAATCGCGATCCATCGCGGATCGACGAGAAGGGCCTCGCAGAGTTGCGGGGCCCTTTTTTGTTCGCGTAATGCGGCGACGGCGCGCGATCGGTTCGCCGACTACGCCTGCATGTGCGCGGCCTCTCCGAGCGTACCTCGGGGGGCGAAGCACGACATGCGAGGTTACGAAACGTTTACGGCCGGCGGGGCGATGCGCGAGGGCGCGTGCCCGAATCGCGCGCGCGCGACGCGGATCGCGATCGGGATCGTGAAGAGAAAACAGCCCGCGATCGCCGGGCCGAACGCGAGATCGAGCACGAGTGCGGTCGCCATCTCGATCGCGAGGACGGCCCGCCGCAGCGTCGCGGTCCAGAGCACGTCGCGGTCGGCCGCAGTCGTGTAATGCCAGCCGCGCCGCATGCTGCGCAGCGTCAGTCCCGCGGCGATCGCCATGATCGCGGCGTAGAGCCCCGCGTACTGTACGAGCGCCGCTCGCGCCGCCGCTTCGCTCGCGAAGGTGTGCGTGATGCCGTACATCGCGTACGGAAAGAGACTGACGAGCGCGAGGTAGGCGAACGCGCCGAAGAGATCGAGCCCCGTCGGCGCGAACGTCCCCGACAGGAGCCGGTGGAAGCCGAGCCAGAGCGTCGCGACGAGCGCGAACGTGCCGAAGTAGAGCAGCATCGGCAGCGGTCCGAGCGTGGTGACGTGCCCGTTCGCCGTCGGCAGCTGCAGCGCGCACTGAGAGATCGCGAAGCCGAAGACGATGTCGCCGAAACCTTCGAGCCGCCCCGCGAGGCGGCGCTCGCGAAGGGTCAGCGTGTCATGGAACGTGCGCTCCGCGGCGTCGGACATCGCGCTGACGTACGGCCGGCCTCGGCGCGACGCCTTCGGCCGAATCGAGCGCGATGCTGCCGTTCGGGGAAAGGCTCGGGCGATGAGCCTCCCCGTCATAGCCGTCTTCGGCCCGGTGCGCGGTGCGGTCGCCGCATACGTTCGGGAGTGGTCGCGACCGGTCGTCGGTGCCGACGACATGCGCCTGACGAACGACGAGACCCGTCTCGCCGTCGAGGCAGAAGCGTTGCTGCTCGGCTCGAAGCTGCGCATCGACGCGGCCGCCCTCGAACGCTTCCCGAAGGTTCGTGCGATCGCGACGATCTCGGTCGGCCACGAGAACATCGATATCGACGCGTGCCGCGCGCGCGGGATCGTCGTCACGAATACGAGCGGGTCCCTCAACGCCGCGGTCGCCGATCTCACGTTCGCGCTCGTCGTGATGTGCCGGCGGCAGATGGCCGCGAAGATCGCGGCGGTTCGGGAAGGCGGCTGGCCGAGCGACCCGTCGCCGCTCGAGCGCGATATCGCGGGCGCGACGCTCGGCATCTTCGGGATGGGCGAGATCGGCCGCGCGGTCGCGACGCGAGCGCTCGCGGCCGACATGCGCGTCGTCTACACCAACCGGTCGCGACGCGACGACGACGCGCGAACGCACGCGACGTACCGGAGCTTCGACGACCTCGTCCGCGAGTCGGACGTGCTCGTCGTGCTCGCGCCGCTGACGGCCGCGACCCGGGGGCTCTTCACGGAGGACGTGTTCGCGCGCATGAAGCCGTCGGCGTCGTTCGTCAACGCCGCGCGGGGCGGGATCGTCGACCACGACGCGCTCGCACGGGCGCTCCGATCGGGCGCGCTCGCGGCCGCCGGGCTCGACGTCACGGATCCCGAACCGCTGCCGCTCTCGCATCCGCTGCACGCGCTGCCGAACGTCGTCATCACGCCGCACATGGCGAGCGCGACGATCGAAACGCGCGAACGCATGGCGATGCTTGCTGCGCGCAATCTCCACGCGTTCTTCCGCGGCGAGCCGCCGATCACGCCGATCTGAGCGGCGCGGCGTTGCCGGCGGCGCGCGCGGGATAGAAAAGCGGCGGCTCGGGGTACTCCGCCGTCATCATGATACCGTCGCTCGCTTCGTCCCGCGTCACACAGCATTGGTGGGTGCCGCTCGTGCGCGGGCTCATCTCGATCGTCTTCGGGATCTTCGTCTTCGCGTTTCCGATCTCGTCGATC
>CAZZZK010000207.1:0-4899 GCA_964658555.1 Vulcanimicrobiota bacterium
GGCCGCGGCGCCGTCGACGAGCGCAGCTGAGAAGGCGCCGAGGGCGCCGTCGATGCCGAGGTAGCGCGCCATCAGCGGCGTTCGATCGTCACGTCGCGCGGGCCGTCGCCGCCGCCCGCGATGCGGACCCGCGTCGCGCCCGGCGGGACGAGCCCGGGGACGCGGTCGGGCCACTCGACGAAGACGATCGCGTCCGGATCGAAGGCCTCGGAGAGGCCGAGCTCGGCGAGATCGGTCTCGGGGTCGACGCGGTAGAGGTCGAGATGCTCGATCGGGATCGGGCCCTCGTAATGTTGCCAAAAGATGAACGTGGGACTCGAAACCTCCGCGAGCGGCGCGAGTTCCGCGACCGCCGCCGCCACGAACGTCGTCTTTCCCGCGCCGAGATCGCCTTCGAGCGCGACGACGTCGCCGGCGCGGAGGTCGCGCGCGAACGCTCGGCCGAGCTCAACGAAGGCCTGCAGATCGTCCGCGCGGCGCCGGACGACGCTCATGGAAAAGAACATTTCATTCGCAAAGCGAAGAGAACGGAAATGTGGATGAGAGCGAACGACGTTCTGGTGGGCGTGATCACGGGCGCGTTCTCCGCCGTCGTCGCGGCGCTTTTCGAGGCGTCGGTCGTCACCGCGCGCTTCCTCTCCATCGGCGATCGCTCGGTACCGCTCGGCAGTAAACTCGCCTGGATCGTCCTCGGCGGCGCGCTGATCGGCGGACTCGTGGGCTTCTTCGTCGTCGCGTTCGTCAAGCCGCGCCCGCAACCGCGCTGAACATCGCGATCCCCTTCGCCGGGTGCGCCCGATGCCCCGCGCCGGATTCGCGCGCGCCGCGTCGCACCGCGTCAGCAGCTAGGACCAATCGTTGAACAATAATCGGATCTCTCAGGTCAACGTCGAAGACGAGATGCGCGAGAGCTATCTCTCGTATGCGATGTCGGTCATCGCATCGCGCGCACTCCCCGACGTACGCGACGGCCTCAAACCCGTGCAGCGCCGCATCCTCTACGCGATGCGCGAGATGAACCTGACGCCCGAGAAGCAGCATCGCAAATGCGCGGGCGTCATCGGCGAGGTCCTCAAGAGCTACCATCCGCACGGCGACAGCTCGGTGTACGACGCGCTCGTGCGCATGGCGCAGGATTTCACGCTGCGCTATCCGCTCGTCGACGGTCACGGCAATTTCGGCTCGATCGACGGCGATCCGCCGGCCGCCTACCGGTATACGGAAGCCCGACTCGCGCGCATCGCGATGGAGATGCTCGCCGATATCGATAAGGACACGGTCGATTTCGTCCCCAACTTCGATAATCAGGGGACGGAGCCGGTCGTGCTGCCCGCGCGGCTGCCGCAGCTGCTCGTCAACGGATCGTCCGGGATCGCCGTCGGGATGGCGACGAACATCCCGCCGCACAACGTCGGCGAGATCTGCGACGCGATCTCGTATCTGCTCGATCACGGAGAAGAGGCGCCCGAGGCGCTCGACGACGCGATCGCCGATATCGTGCACGGCCCCGATTTCCCGACGGGCGGCGTCCTGCTCGGCCGCGAGGTCATCCGTACCGCGTACCGCACGGGGCGCGGTTCGGTCACGATGCGCGGGCGCGCGGAGATCGTCGAGGACAAGGGCCGCTTCAAGATCGTGATCACCGAGGTGCCGTTCCAGGTGACGACGGCGCGCATCGTCGAGGCGATCGCCGAGGCGCATGCGGAGAAGTCGATCGCCGGGATCTCGGGGCTCGAGAACGAGTCCGATCGCCGCGGCACGCGCATCGTCGTCGAACTCCAGCGCAGCGCGACGCCGAACGTCGTGCTCAATCAGCTCTACAAGCATACGCCGCTGCAGACGAGCTTCGGGTTCAACATGCTCGCACTCGTGCCGGCGGGCGGCGACGTCGCGGCGCAATCGACGGGCGCGTCGCAGGCGCTCGAGCCGCGCACGATGGGGCTGCGCGAGATGCTCACGCACTTCATCGCTCATCGCCGCGTCGTCATCCGGCGCCGCACGGAATTCGATCTCAACAAGGCGCGCGAGCGCGCGCACATCCTCGAAGGCTTCCGGGTCGCCCTCGACAACATCGACGAGGTCATCCGGATCATCCGCGAGAGCGCCTCGACGGAGCAGGCGCGCGAAGCGCTCGTCGAACGCTTCAAGCTCACGGCCGTTCAGGCGAACGCGATCCTGGATATGCGGCTGCGCACGCTCACGAGCCTCGAACGGCAGAAGATCGAGGACGAGTACAACGCGCTCATCCGCACGATCGCCGAACTCGAAGATATCCTCGCGAATCCGCGCCGCGTCTCGCAATTGATCGCGGCCGATCTCGCCGATATCAAGAAGCGTTTCGGCGATCCGCGCAAGACGGAGATCGTCGCGCTCGACGACGAGCTCAACATCATGGACGTCATCCCGGATACGCCGGTCGTCGTGACGTCGACCGTCGGCGGCTACATCAAGCGCGTCTCCGTCGATACGTTCCGCGCGCAGAATCGCGGCGGCCGCGGCGTCGTCGGCATCTCCAATCTCAAGCGCGAAGACGTCGTGCAGAACTTCTTTATGACCTCGACGCACGAGTTCGTGATGTTCTTCACGAACAAGGGCCGCGCGTACAGGCTGCGGGCCTACGAGATCCCGGATTCGACGCGCCAATCGCGCGGCACGGCGCTCGTGAATCTGCTGACGCTGCCGCCGGGCGAGACCGTGAGCGCGGTCTTCCCGATCCGCGATTTCACGCAGGAGGCGTATCTCGTGATGGTCACGCGGCGCGGCGTCATCAAAAAGACGTCGCTCGCGGAGTTCGCGAACATCCGGCGCAGCGGCCTCAACGCCGTCGGGCTCGACGAGAACGACGAGTTGCTCAGCGTGAATCTCTCGAGCGGGACGAATAACATCATCCTCGCGACGCGCGACGGTATGGCGGTTCACTTTTCCGAGACGGGCGTGCGGCCGATGGGCCGAAACGCGCGCGGCGTCCGCGCGATCACCCTCGCGCCGGGCGACTCCGTCGTCGCGATGGACGTCGAGGATCCCGAGCGCCGCGAAGTGCTCATCGTCACGTCGCAGGCCTTCGGGAAGCGTACGCCGATCGACGATTATCGCCACACGAATCGCGGCGGTAAGGGCGTCAAGGCGTTCGCCAAGGAGAAAGAGATCGGTTCGGTCGTCGATCAGATCCTCGTGAAACCCGACGACGAGCTGCTGCTGATCACCTCCGGCAATCAGGTGATCCGCATCCGGGTCGCCGAGATCCGGCGCGCCGGCCGCTCGACCAAAGGCGTCCGGCTGCAGCGCCTCGAGCCCGGCGACGAGGTCATCGCGATTACGAACCTCGGCGTGCAGACGAAGCAGATCGAAGAGATCACGGGCGAGACGCCGGTCGTCGGCTAACCCGCCCGGCGGCCTCGTTCGCGTCGCAACCGCGGACGGGGCCGCCCGGGTCTCATGCGGCGGAGGTTATCACAACCATGAGCGCATTACCCGACGTCACGCAGGCCACGTTCCAAAAAGACGTCCTCTCTCACGATAAGCCGGTGCTGGTCGATTTCTGGGCGCCGTGGTGCGGCCCGTGTCGCATGCTCGCCCCCGTCGTGGAGAAGATCGCGGCCGCGAACGTCGGCAAGGCGAAGTTCGTCAAGCTGAATACGGACGAGAATCCGAATCTCGCGGGCGAATATCACGTCTCCGGCATCCCGTGCCTGATCCTCTTCAAGGGCGGCCAGGCCGTCGACCGCGTCGTCGGATTCGTTCCCGAGAACCAGATCACGGCGATGCTCGAGAAGCACACGGCAGCCGTCGCGTAAGCGGCGCAGCGCATGATGCGGGACCTCCCCGCGATGCGCCGGTTCCTCGACGAGCCGGCGGTCGCGGGTTTCGCGGCACTCTTCGGAACGACCGTCGTGAAAGCGACGGTCGACGACGTTCTGCGGCACGTTCGTAGCGACGCAATGCGCGAGTCCGTGCCCGTCCCGGCATACGACGACCTGCTCGGCGCGGTTCGGATGCGGCTCGCGCGCGTCGAGACGGACGGACTCGTCCCCGTCCTCAACGGGACCGGCATCGTGCTCCATACGAACCTCGGTCGCGCGCCGCTCGGCGACGACGCGCTCGGAGCGATGCGCGAGGTCGCGAGCGGCTACTCGAATCTCGAGTTCGATCTCGAGACGGGAGCGCGCGGATCGCGCTACGCGCGCGTGCGGGATCTCTTCCGCGCGACGACGGGCGCCGAAGACTCGCTCGTCGTCAATAATTGTGCGGCCGCGGTGCTCCTCATCCTCGACACGTTCGCGAAGGATCGCGAGGTGATCGTCTCGCGCAACCAACTCGTCGAGGTCGGCGGCGGCTTTCGTTTGCCGGACGTCCTCGCGCGAAGCGGCGCTAGACTCGTCGAAGTCGGCGCGACCAATAAAGTCTACGCGCGCGACTTCGAGCGCGCGCTCACCGTCGACACGGCGCTCTTCGTGCGCAGCCATCCGTCGAACTATCGCATCGAAGGCTTCACGGCCGACGTCTCCGCAAGCGAGCTCGCCGCGCTCGGAAAACGCGCGGGCGTGCCGACCGTCGAAGATCAGGGGAGCGGCGCGCTCGTCGATCTCGCGGAGTTCGGCTTGCCGCACGAGCGGACGGTCCGCGAGGCCGTGGCGGACGGTATGGATCTCGTGGCGTTCTCCGGCGACAAACTGCTCGGCGGTCCGCAGGTCGGTGCGATCGTCGGTCGGACGAGCGCGATCGCGCGACTGCGAGCCAATCCGCTCTTGCGCGCGCTCCGCGTCGACAAGGCGACGCTCGCCGCGCTCGCGGCGACGTTGCGCTGCTACGTCGAGCCGCGCGGACATCTGCGTCTGCCGCTGTACGCGATGCTCTCGGCGCCGGTGGCGCGGTTGCGCGAACGCGCGGAACGGATCGTCG
>CAZZZK010000208.1:0-4894 GCA_964658555.1 Vulcanimicrobiota bacterium
CGATCGACGAGAACGTCCCCGCGCCCGTCATCACGGCCGCTCTCTTTTCGCGCTTCACGTCGCGCCAGGACGAGTCGTTCAACGCGAAGGTCGTCGCGGCGCTGCGCAACCAATTCGGCGGTCACGCCGTGCATCACGAACCCGCGCCCGCGGGTTCCTGAGGAACGTTCGATGGAGACCTTGGTACGTCCCGACAACCCGCTCGCTCCGTTCGGGAATCCGCTTCGCGAGGGTTTGGATTCGAATCGAATCTCCGATCCGTGCAACGTGGTATTCTTCGGCGCGAGCGGCGATCTCGTCAAGCGGATGCTCATGCCGGCGATGTACAATCTGCGGCTCGGCGGGATCTTGCCCTCGCAGTTCGGGATTATCGGGTTCTCGCGATCCGATATTTCGGACGAGACCTTTCGCGACCAGATGAAGGACGCGATCTCGAGCTTCTCCCGCACCGGTCCCGCGAAAGAGCCGCTGTGGTCGGATTTCGCGAATCGGCTCTCCTACGTCAGCGGCGATTTCGACGACGTCGAATCGTTCCTACGGCTCAAGGCGCAGATCGACGCGAACGACGAGGCGCTCGGCACCGCGCACAACCGCCTCTACTATCTCTCCACGCCGCCGAGCGTGTTCTCGAAGATCGTCTTACGACTGAACGAAGCCGGCCTCGGCCCGCGCGAGCAGGCGAAGGGCTGGTCGCGAATCATCATCGAGAAACCGTTCGGAACGGATCTCGAATCGGCACGCGCGCTTCAGAACGACGTGACGAAAGTCTTCGAAGAGCAGCACGTCTACCGGATCGATCACTACCTCGGCAAAGAGCCCGTGCAGGACATCATGGCGCTGCGCTTCGCGAACGTCATGTTCGAGCCTATCTGGAATCGTCAGTACGTCGATCACGTGCAGATCACCGCCGCCGAGACGGTCGGCGTCGAGGGGCGCGGCGGCTACTACGAGAGTTCGGGCGCGCTCAAGGACATGATCCAGAATCACGTCATCAATTTGCTCGCACTCGTCGCCATGGAGCCGCCGATCTCTCCGAGTGCCGATCGTATCCGCGACGAGAAGTTCAAGGTGCTCTCCGCCCTGCGGCCGATCACGCTCGACGACGTTCCGAAGGTGACCGCGCGCGGCCAGTACGGCCCGGGTCTCATCGGCGGCAAAGCCGTGCCGGGGTATCGCGAGGAAGAGAGCGTCGATCCGAACTCGACGACCGATACGTACGCATGCGTGAAGTTCTTCATCGACAACTGGCGCTGGGCGAACGTCCCGTTCTACCTGCGCAGCGGAAAGCGGCTCGCGCACAAGCATTCCGAGATCGCGGTGACGTTCCGATCGATCCCGCATCGTATCTTCGGTGAGGCCGACGATCAGATCGAGACCAACACGCTCGTCATGAAGATCCAGCCCGAAGAGGGCGTCTCGATCCGCTTCAACGCGAAGGTACCCGGGCCGAAGATGCACATCCGCGGCGTGACCATGGACTTCAACTACGGCACGGGCTTCGGCGTGTCGTCGCCGCCCGCGTACGAGCGCCTCATCGGCGATGCGATTCGCGGAGACGCGACGCTCTTCACGCGCTGGGACGCCGTAGAACAGGCGTGGCGCGCGGTCACGCCGATCATGCAGCGCTGGAGCGAGAGCCGGCTGGTCGACTTTCCGAACTATCTCGCCGGCAGTCAGGGCCCGCAAAACGCGGATGCCTTGCTCGTCGCCGACGGCCGCGAATGGAGAAGAATCTAGTGACTACCGATGCGGGTTCGCTCAGCGACGCGACATCGATCCTTACGGCGCTTCGCGACTCACGTCTGCGGCTCGCGGGCGACGGGCTCGACGTCGCGGCGCGCGTCGCGACGATGAATTTCGTCGTCTTCACGGACGATCCGGGGTACCGCTCGTGGGTCCTCGAACGCGCCGCGACGGTCGTCGAAAAGCACCCGTCGCGACTCATCGTGCTCGATTCGACCGACGCGACGACGGGCATCTCCGTCGGCAGTTCCGTCCGGACGGGCAACGGCGCACCGCAGGTCAACGAGCGCGTCGACATCGCCGTGCGAGCGCTCGGGCACCGCGCGATCATCAGCCTCGTTCAGGAGCTGACCGTCCCCGAGATCCCGCTCGTCCTCTGGTGGAGCGGCGCGCGATTGCTTCAGAGCCGTACGTTTTCCGGGCTCGCCCAGCAGGCGCAGACCGTCGTCGTCGATTCGTCGGGCAAAGCTCGCGGGAAAGAGACGATTCAGGAGCTCGGCGAGTTCTTGACGCGCTTTCCGAGCGTCGTGCTGCAGGATCTCGCGTTCATGCGCCTGGCTCCCTGGCAGGACATGATCGCACAGTTCTTCGACGATCCCGCTCTGAGGGAGGATCTTTTTTCGCTCGAGGCGCTCGAGATCACGAGCGGTTCCGAAGCCGAGGCGCTCTATCTCGCGGGCTGGCTCGGAAGCCGCCTGTCGTGGCAGCCGGTCGGACGCGACTCGTTTCGCGACCGCTGCGGCCGCACGATCCCGGTGACGAAGATCGACCGGGGCGACCAGCGCCGCGTGCTCTCCGTGGTGCTCGACGCCGGAAGCTCGACGTACCGCGCCGAGCTCTCAAGCGACGATCCGAACGTCGTCTGCCTATCGGTCTCCGGCGCGCGCGCGAAGCCGGCGTGGTGGATGCCGCTGCGCAACATCGAGAATACGTCGCTCATCGAGCGCGCGATCCTCGAGCACGACCGCGACCGCATCTTCGAGACGTCGCTGCTCACCGTTCGCGATCTGCTCGGATGAACGCGCGCTACGAACGTCTGCTCGTCGTCGACGACGCCGCCGTGCTCGCGGGAGCGCTCGCCGATCACGTGGCGAGCGCCGCCCGCGCGGCGATCTCGACCCGCGGACGCTTCGATATCGCCCTCGCCGGCGGCTCGACGCCGGAGGCGGCCTACGCGCTCCTCGCGCGGCCGCCGCATCGCGACGCCGTCGATTGGTCGCGCGTTCACGTCTTCTTCAGCGACGAGCGCTGCGTGCCGCCGGGCGACTCGCGCTCGAATTACAAGATGGCGCACGACGCGCTTCTCGGCGAGGTGGCGATCGCGCCCGATCACGTCGCCCGCATGCTCGGCGAAGCGGAGCCGGCCGAGGCCGCCGAAGCCTACGCGGCCGTCCTGCGGCAAGAGCTCGGCCCGGAACCGGTCCTCGATCTCGTGCTGCTCGGCATGGGTCCCGACGGTCACACCGCGTCGCTCTTCCCGGGCGGCGATCCCTTCCTCGACGACGACCGCCTCGTTCGCGCGCCGTACGTCGAGCAGTTCTCGGCCTTTCGGATAACGTTCACGCCGCGCCTCATCAACGCCGCGCGGAGCGTCACGATCGCGGCCGCCGGTTCCGGTAAATCCGATGCGCTCGCCGCGATCTTCGATGGTCCCGAGCGGCCGAGCGACTATCCGGTTCAGGCCGTATCGACCGGACCGAACACGACGTGGCTCCTCGATGCCGCGGCGGCGGCGAAGCTCGCGAAGCGCACGTTCGCCGACGCGCGCTAGACCCCGCGTCGCGATCCGACGGCATGAAGGAAAGCGCCTCCGCTCCTATGGAGCGGAGGCGCTTTGGACGGTGACGACGCTACGTACGTCGGAGCGTCAGCGCTCCTCGTCGATCGAGCGGAGCTGGTTCGTGAAGCTCGTGAACACCCCATTCACGCTCGCCTGTTCGCTACGAGACGTGCGCTTCTGACGAGCGCTCGCCTGACGGCGGCCGCGCTCGGTCGTCAGGTCGAAATTCTGATAGTGCTGATCGGCGCGCCCGAAGCCTTCGAGACGCCCCTGATCTGAAAAGTTCGCCGTGAATTCGCCGCCCTGCGGGCCCTGCGTCGTCGGCGAATTGAAGAAGGCGCCCGGGATCGACGGCACGCCGACGGCCGGCGGATCCGCCATGACGGCGACCGGCGCCGAGATCGCGAACGTGGCGGCGGCCAAGACCGCGGATGTGATAACCTGCTTCGTCGTCATCGTCGTTATGCTCCTCATGCGTGCCACGCAGGAGAAATACCCGAAAGGGGTTGCCCCTACACGTGAAAGCGCCCCCGATCGCGATTTAATGCTTCGCCGGCGTGACGAGGACCGGGACGTTCCCCTGCGGTGCGGTGCCGAGGGAACCGACGTCGACGTTATTCTTCGAAAGGATCGCCCCGGTCACGCGGTCGAGCTCGACCAGGGCGTTCGCGACGTCGGTCTGCGCTTGGAGTTCCCGCAAACGCTCGTTCGACAGCATCACCTGCCGCTGCAGCACGAGGTACGTCGTCGATTCGCCCGCCCGGAACTTCCGGATCTCGCTCGCCGAGACGCGCGCCGCGGCTTCTCGGGCGGCCGAGGCCGCGATCAGCCGCGAGCGCGCCGACCGGTACGCCTGCAACGCGTTTCGCGACTCGAGCTGAACGCGCTGCACGAGCGCGAGCTCCTGCGTGAGGTATTGCGCGCGCTGCTCGCGCGCGATCGCGAGTTCGCTTTTCGCGACGCGGTTCTGGAGCGGAAACCCGATCGTCGCGGAGACCTGGTACTGGGGATATTGGCTCACGAGCGCGCTGTGATACGCGGCTCCGATCTTCCCGACGCTGCCGGGTTGCAGCGGCGCGCTCAAACCGGCTCCCGAAATCGGCGCGAGCGGCGTCGTTCCGGGCGCCGCGGCCGCGTTCGCCGCCGCGACGAGCGCGTTGATCGTCGCGATCTCCTGATTGAGCACCGAGAAGAGCGGCGTGTTCGTGACGTTCTGCTGTGCGCCCGCGAAGCCGAGTTCGGTGATGCTGAAATTCAGATCGACCTGCGGTTTCGTCTGATCCTTGCTGTAGGCGATCCGCACGTTCTGGCTGCGCAGATCGTCGCGCAGCTGCGCGACCTCGGGCCGGTGATCGAGCGCGGCGATCGTCA
>CAZZZK010000209.1:0-4875 GCA_964658555.1 Vulcanimicrobiota bacterium
GACGGAGTCGGCCCATCCGCACTTACCGACGGAGTCGGCCCATCCGCAGCCGACGGCGCCGATGGCGTGGCTCGCCCAGTACGAGCCGATCGACACGCTTCTGCGGCATGCGACGGATTCCAAAGATCCGGGATTCGTCCACTACGGAAGGCTGCGCGTCGAGGCATCGATCGCGCCCGATTTCGAGAAAGCAGAGCGCCATCGCGCACGCGATCCGGAAGCCGTTAGGTTATTGGGGCAATTCGTGCACGACCCGCACGGGCACACGCTCCATGCGATCGACGCGAGCGACCCGCTCGGCAACGGCTTTCAGCCGCACGGAACGTACGATCCGGCGCATCCCGTGCAGAACGGCGGCGAGATTTTTTGGGATTCGCACGGAGCGATCCGCTCGAACAACGGGACCGGGCAGAGCCCCGCGCTCGCGCTCCTGTACGAAGAAGGGCATGCATGGGATTGCAAGACCGACGCCCGAGGCTACTTGGCCGGCTTCGGATATAAGAATCGCCGCGACGATACGGCCGAAGAGCAGCAGAATCGGCAAGGGCTCGAGACGCGGGCGGCTCACCGGCTCGGCGAAGGGACGCGAAGCGATCACGGCGGCTTCCCGACGCCGTCGACGGCCCGACGTCACGCACGCCGGTCGAGCCGCGCGTCGCATACGATAGATCGATCAGCCAACGGTCGCCTACACGTCGGCCGCGGCGACGGTCAGGTCTTCGACGTCGATCGATCTCGGCGGCCGGAATCCCGATATGATCCGCCAGACGACCATCGACGCGCGCGGGCAAACGAACGCCGTCGAACACGACCGCGGCTTGGTCACTCATAGGTGAACCGGCTCGCGTTCGCGGTCAGCGTGCTGGGTTTTCTCAACGTTCCCGTGCTCGCTTTGGGAAAAAACGAAATTGCTGATTCGGCGATGCTCACGAACGATCTCAAGGCAAAGCGACCGCACGTCGCGAGCCTCACGGTGCGCCACGTCGGCGCGTACGTCTCGACGCTCACGACGATCACCGCCGAGCAGTTGGCGCGCGTGAAACCGTTCCACGAGACCAAGAGCAAGGCCGACATCGACGCGGCCTTCGCGGCCATCGAAGCGGCCGAGCCGGAGCGAAGCAAGGAACGCAGCGAGCCGCGCTGGCACCTCACGTTCGCGGATGGCTCCGGAAAGGCGATCCTCGTCGTGACGACGGCTGCGATCGCTCCCCGTCACGGTACGATCGACGGGCACGACGTCGTCTATCGTACGAACCGTCTCGTCCACTGGCTGACCGAGCACTACGCGCCCGAAGAAGCCTCGACGGCGCGCTAGTCCGGCGCTCGCGCCGCGTTTCGGCCGCGCCCCGGGCGTCGCTACGTCCGCTCCGCCGCGCCGATCATCGAGCTGCGGCGTTCGACGCGGAGGGCGGCGAGTTCGATGACGATCCAGCCTTCGACCGCGATCGTCGCGGCGAATGCGACGCTTCCGAGCGCAATCGCGCTTCCGGTCGCGAGAACCGCCGCCGCCGCGAGGCCGGCCGGCACGACGTAGACGAACGACGCGAAGGCGCGCACGAGGAAGAGCGGTCCGCGCGCATCGACCGGATCCGGGAAGAGCGCGTAGAGCGCGATGCCGAGGCCTTGCAGCGACCAGAATCCGCACGCGGTCGCGAGCGCCGCCGCGACGCCGGCGATCGGCCGGCCGTCGAAGACGCCCATCGCGAGCGGGACGAGGGAGATCGCGAACGACCCGCGCCACGAGCTGCCGAACGACCACGCGAAGAGCCGCTCGCGCAGCGGCGCGACAGAGAGCCAGAAGAGCGGCTTCTCGAGATCGTTCTCGAGTCCCTATGCGGCGGACGTCGGCGCCGACAACACGATCCCGAGCGCGAGGAACGTCGCGAGCGAAACGATCGGCGTCGCGTCGCCGGAGCGTACGGAGAGGAGCGCGGCGATCGCGCCGCAGACGCACCAGAACGCGCACAGTGCGACGTACCAGGCGAGTGCGTTCTCGCGCCGGCGAAACGCCACCCATTCTTTCCAGAGCAGCGCACCCGCACCGCGCGGCACGCGATCCGTTGCGATCGCTCGCACGCTCTTCACGCGCGACGTCTCGGCCGCATCGCGAGCGAGCGTCCGGCGGCCCCGAAGACTCGCCGCGCGCCGGAGCGATGCGGCGTAGAGTTCGGGCAGCGCGTCGTCCGCGAGCGCGAAGACGGTCGCGGCGAACGCGGCGAGCGCGGCGATCGGGATCGCGATCGCGAGCGGCGAGCCGGCCGCGACCGCGCGCAAGGCCGCACCGGCGTCGATCGGTACGACGCGCGCCACCTGCGCCGAGACGCTCGGGCCGAGCATCCCCGAAAGCGCGAACGCGATCCCCGTCGCGAGACAGAGCGCCCCCGTCACGCGTAGCGCGGTCTCGGCCGGGCGCTTCCGGGAGAGGAGGAAGACCGGCAGCTCGAGACCCGTGACGAACGCGAAGTAGAGCACGCTCGTCGCGAGAAGCGCGAGCGTTCCGAGGCCGGAGTGCGTGCTCGGCCCGAAGACGACGAGCACGTACCCGAACGATGCGAGGAGCCGCCAACTCGTCGCGACCTTGCGCAGCTGCAGCCACATCGCGATGCCGAGCGACGGGATGCCCGCGTTCGCGAGCAGCAGCGCCTCCGCCGGCGTGCGAAACGTCGTGATCTTTCCGCCGGCCGACGCGAGGACGGTCGCGCCGACGAGTGCGAGCAGGCCGCCCGCGGTGACCGTCGCGTAGGTCGTGCCGATCGTGATCCCGCCCGTCGCGCCCGGATGCGCGATGCGGCGCGCCAATGCGAACGTGATGAAGAGCAGGTACGGAATCCAGATCGCGATTCGCAGCGGCGATCGGCGGAGCTGGAGGACGCTATGCCACGCGTACCGCGCTTCGAGATACGCGAGCGCGCGAACCGTTGCGTTCATGCCGCATGATACCACGACGCCCGCATCGCCGCGGCCGGCCGCTCGCGCCGCCCGGAAGGGCGGATCACTCCGGCGTCCGGAAAGAACGCAACGGTGATGCCGGGCCGTCTCTTCTCGCGGGTGCTGGCCGTTTCGGCTCTCGCCGTTCTCGCGCTGCCCGGCGGCGCCCGTCGTGCCGACGGATCCGGCGCATTCGACCCGCGCCCGTACCTGCACGCGCGGCGACTCGTCGACGTCGGCGGGCGGCGCATGAATCTCTACTGCATCGGATCCGGCGAGCCGGCCGTCGTGTTCGATGCCGGCCTCGGAGGCGGCACGCTCGACTGGCGTCTGGTGCAGCCGGAGATCGCGCGCCGTACGCGCGCGTGCTCGTTCGACCGCGCGGGCATGCGCTTCAGCGACGCCGTCGCGACGTCGCGCAACGCGACGAGTGCCGCGCTCGATCTCCACGCGCTGCTGGTACGCGCGGACGTCCGTCCGCCCTACGTTCTCGTCGCGCATTCGATCGCCGGGCTCTACGCGCGCGCCTATCTCGATCGGTTTCCGCCCGACGTTGCGGGCGTCGTCTTCGTCGATCCGTCGACGCAAGACGAACTCGAGCGCTTCGATGCGATCGTGCCGGGCTACGCTGCGGAGCAGCACCGCACCGTCGCGATGCTTCGGGCGTGCGGCCGCCTCGCGGCGCGCGGGACGCTCTCGCGTGACGGCGCGGCGCGGGCGCGCTGCATCGGTACGCCGGATACGTCGCTTCCGCATGCGCTCCAAATGCGCGACGCGGCGTTCTACGAGCGGCCCGGCGCCTGGGCCGACCTCGCCTCGGAGAGCGCGAACCTCGCGACGAGCGAAGCGCAGGTCCGACGCGGTCCGCAGCGATACGGCGATCTGCCGCTCGTCGTCCTCACGGCCGGTGCGAAACGCGAGGATCCCTCGCTCGGCGTCGCGCGACGGCACGCGAAGGCGGCCGCGTGGAAGCGGATGCACGACGAGCTCGCGCGCACGTCGACGCGCGGAGCGAGCGTCGTCGTTCCGGGCTCGGATCATTACATCGCGCTCGATCGCCCGCGGGCGGTCGTCTCGGCGATCGAGCGCGTGCTCGCGGCCGCACGCGCGGCTACGCCGTGATTTCGAGAAACAGCTCTTCGAGCGAGCGTTCCTCACCCTCGGCCGAGCGCAGCGACGCGACGTCGCCCTGCGCGACGGCGGTGCCGCTCTTGATGATGATGACCCGATCGCAGAGCGCTTCGGCCGATTCGAGCAGATGCGTGCTCAGCGCGATCGCGATGCCGGCCGAGCGCAACACGCCGATGAGGTCGCGAAGTTCGCGCTGCCCGCGCGGGTCGAGGCCGATCATCGGCTCGTCGAGTAGGAGCACGGGCGTCCCCGCGAGCACCGTCGCCGCGATCAGCGTCTTCTGGCGCATGCCCTTCGAGAGCGCTTGGCCGAGCGTATCGCGTTCGCCGCCGAGCGCGAAGCGATCGAGGAGCTCGTTCGCGCGCGCTTGCCAACCGGCCGCGAGGCGCGCGCTCGCCGCGACGAACGCGAGATGTTCCCACACGGTGAGCATCGGATAGACGTCGGGCGTCTCGGGGATGAGCGCGATCGTCCGGCCGCGGTCGCTACCCAGCGGGCGTCCGTCGAAGGAGATGCTGCCCGCGTCGGGCCGGATCAGCCCCGTCAGGCACAGGAACGTCGTCGTCTTGCCGGCGCCGTTCGGGCCGAGGAGCCCGAGCACTTCGCCCGGAGCGAGCTCGAAGCTCAGGCCGCCGAGGACCGTCTTCTTGCCGTAGCGCTTCACGAGCCCGTCGACGCGCAGCGCGCCCGGCGTTCCGGTCACGCCGGCGCGACGACCGGCTGGAGCGAGAGCTCGACGTTGCCCTTCTCGAATTGCGTGCGATAGAGGCGGGCGTACGTGCCCTCGCGCGCGAGCAATTCCTTATGCGTCCCGCG
>CAZZZK010000210.1:0-4115 GCA_964658555.1 Vulcanimicrobiota bacterium
CGGCCGATCTCGCGGGCGGCCGCGCGACGATCTACGGCACGCTCGCCGGAATCGTCGCCGCGCGCGACCGTACGAACGCGGGCCCGGTAACGTTCCTCAATTGCGATAATCTGCGCGGCAACGGGACGCTGATCGCGGGCGCGCTCGACGCGTTCCTGCGCGAACGCGGCGAGCCGGAACTCGCCGCGTGGCTCGCGGCGAACGCGACGTTTCCGAACGCGATGGTCGACCGCATCACGCCGCGCAGCACGGACGAGGTTCGCACGCGCGTTCGCGATGCGACCGGCTTCGACGACCGCTGCCCCGTCATGTCCGAAGACTTCGCGCAGTGGGTGATCGAGGACGAGTTCGCGGCGGGACGGCCCGCGTGGGAGACCGTCGGCGCGGAGCTCGTCCGGGACGTCGCACCGTACGAGAACGCGAAGCTGCGCATCCTCAACGCGAGCCATAGCGTCATCTCGTGGGCCGGGACGCTCGCGGGCCTGCGGTTCATCCACGAAGCGACGGTCGATCCGCGCATCCACGAGATCGCGCACGCCTACGTGACGCAGAACGTGATCCCGACGCTGCGGCCGAGCCCGATCGATCTCGAGCGCTATCGCGACGTCGTGCTCGATCGCTTCCGGAATCCGTACATCGCCGATACGATCGCGCGCGTCGCCGCCGACAGCACGGCGAAGATCGGCGGATTCTTCGTGCCGACGATCGACGCGGCGGCGACGCTCGGGCTCCCGCTCGAACCGTCGGCCGCGGTCGTCGCGCTCTACGTCGCGTTTCTCGAACGGCTGCACGCGGGCCGCGTCCCGTTCCCCTACACGGACGGCCAGCTCGAACTCGCCGACCTCGACGAGACGTTCGCTTCGCCGGAACCGCTCGCGGCGCTGCTGCGAAACGGCCGCGTCTTCGGACCGCTCGCGACGAACGCGGCGTTCCATCGCGAGGTCGAACGCGCGCTGGCGCGGCAGCGCGAGATCTTCCCCGGCTGAGCGGCGCTAGGCGATCTCGTTGAGCTCGGAGACGCCAGAGATGAAGGCCGTCGCGTCGACCGTCGTGAGCGGCCGCGCGAAGAGATAGCCCTGCGCCTTCGTGCACCCGAGCTCGCGCAGCTGCGCTTCCTGTTCGGGCGTTTCGACGCCCTCGGCGACGACCGCGAGGCCGAGACTCTTCGCGAGCACGATCAGCGAACGCACGATCTCGGGATCGCCGATCGAGGCGCCGTGGCTGCTGACGAACGACCGGTCGATCTTGAGCGCGTCGATCGGAAACGCTTTGAGATACGACATCGAGGAGTAGCCGGTGCCGAAGTCGTCGAGCGAGATCGAGACGCCCGTGCGCCGCAGAGTCTCGAGTTCGGTCGCGACGCGCAGGGTCTCGTGCACGACGGCCGTCTCCGTGATCTCGAGATGCAGCGCGGCCGGCACGAGCTCCGCCTCGTCGAGCGTCGCGATCACCATGCGCGCGAAGTCGCCCGCGAGCAGCTGCTTCGCGGAGACGTTGACGCTGACGCTCAGGTCGGCACCGCTCGCGGTCGACCGGCGCCACGTCGCGAGCTGGCGGCACGCGGTGCGCAGCACCCACGCGCCGAGTTCGACGATCGAGCCCGTCTCTTCGGCGATCGCGATGAATTCGTCCGGTGGGACGAGGCCGATCGTCGGGTGCTGCCAGCGCACGAGCGCCTCGAACCCTTCGAGCGAGCCGTCGACGAGCGAGACGATCGGTTGGTAGTACACGGCGAATTCGTCGCGCCGCAGCGCCTGTTTGAGATCGAGGCCGTAGCGTGTCCGGTGATCGCTGCGCACGCGCATCTCGTCCGCGAAGACGTCGTAACGGCCCTTGCCGAACGTCTTCGCGCGGTACATCGCGATATCGGCGTCGCGGACGAGATCGTCGGCGGTCGTGGTCGATTCGGACGCGACCGCGATGCCGATGCTCGCGGAGAGCAGCACTTCGCGATCGCCGACGTCGAAGGGCTTGGCGAGTTCCTCGAGCAGCAGTTCCGCGATCGCGATCGCCGACTCCGGCGACACGCTCTCGAGCAGGACGACGAATTCGTCGCCGCCGACGCGGGCGATCGTATCCTCGCCGCGCAGGCAGGCTTCGAAGCGGCGCGCGACGCCGACGAGCAGCAGATCGGCGACCGTGTGACCGAAGCTGTCGTTGACGAGCTTGAAGCCGTCGAGATCGACGAAGAGTGCCGCGGGCGCGCGATCGCCCGCGCCGGGTTTGCGTCGCAGCGCGAGTTCGAGCCGCTCGGCGAGCATCGTGCGATTCGGCAGCCCGGTCAGCGCGTCGTGATAGGCGGCGTGCGCGAGTTTCTGCTCCGCGGCGCGACGCTCGGAGATCTCGCGCTCGAGCGCGAAATTCGTCTCCTCGGCGAGCTTCGCGCGCGCCGATTCGATCTCGACTTTACGCAGCGACGTCACGTCCGTCGTCACCGCGACGAGCGAGCGTTCGCCGCTCGCGAGTTCGACCATGTACGCATCGATCTCGAACCAGCGCTCGGCGTCGTCGTTCTTCCACGGAAAGACGCAAAGGCTGTTGCGATCGCCGTCGTTGAGATCGCCGCGCAGCTTCGCGACGAGCCCGCGCGTCATCTCCGGGCCGACGAGTTCCGTCGTCGTGCGGCCGATCGGGTCGCCTTCGAAGCCGAGTTGCGCGACGAGGACCGAGTTCGCGAACGCAAGCGTGCGCGAACCGTCGGCGCCCGTGAAGACGCCGATGCCGGCCGTCCCCTTGAGCACGATCGCCTCGAAGATCTCGCGTGCCGCGAGCGCGGCCCGCGTTTGGTCGATGCTCGCGCCGAGCTCGCGCGAGAACGCGGCGAGCGCCGCCGCGACCGCGACGATGATCGAAAGGTGGACGGCCGTATCGTCGGCCGCCGCGAAGCCGGCGCCGGCGGGGCGCACGCCGATCGTCATCAGCGCGTAGAACGCCGTGAGAATCGTCGAGAACGCGATCGGGCGCCAGTCGGCGAACGCGACGAGCAGCGCGAAGGTCAGGAAGAAATAGGCGTACCAATCGCCCTGGACGGCCGATCGCGCGATCGAGACGTCGATCATCGACGAACAGGTCGCGAGAGCCGCGAGTCCGAGGCTCGTCGCGAGCGAGAAACCGGGGCGGCGTGCGAACGCGACGGCGAGCGCCGCGAGCGCGAGGCCGAATGCGACGTCGAGCACGTGCGCGTGCCGGGTCGCGAAGAGCGCGGCCGTCACGAGCGCGTTGAAGCAGACGAAGAGCGCGAGTATCGATGCCGTGCGGTCGCGCAGGTGGTCGAGATCGCCGGACGTCTGCGGCCGAACCGTTCGAAAGATTCGCTCTATCGGGCGGCGGTAGCGATGGTCCACATTCCGACGTATCGACCGATTCGGCGGCCTCCGTCGCATCGGCCGGACGTTCGTCGAACATGTGACCGAACGCGGCCGCGCGACGCGTTCGTGTTCGCGCCGCCTTGTGTTTCCGGGCCGGAGCGAGGAGCGTCGCCCGCTTCGTGGGTATCCGCACCGCATGGAGATCCAACGACCGTCTCGCCGGCGCTTCATCGCACGCATCGCGGTGCCGGCGGCCGCACTCGCGCTCGGCGGCCCGACGCTCTTTCGCGCGCCGGCCGGCGCGTCGGTCACGCATCGCCGGCCGGTCGGTCCGGGAGCCGTTCCGATCTCGCTCGAGATCAACGGGCGCTCGCGATCGTTCGCCGCCGAACCGCGGACGACGTTGCTCGACGCGCTCCGCGACCGGCTCGGCATGACGGGCACGAAGAAGGGCTGCGATCAAGGCACGTGCGGCGCGTGCACGGTCCTCGTCGACGGGAAGCGCGTCAACGCGTGCCTCACCCTCGCGATCATGACCGAGGGGAAAGCCGTCACCACGATCGAGGGCCTCGCACGCGGCGACCGGTTGCACCCGATGCAGGCCGCGTTCCTCGAACACGACGGCTTTCAGTGCGGCTACTGCACCCCGGGGCAGATCATGTCGGCCGTCGGTCTGGTCGCCGAAGGCCGGCCGCTCGACGACGCGAGCGTCGGCGAGTGGATGAGCGGAAACATCTGCCGGTGCGGTGCGTACGCGAACATCACGGCCGCGATGAATCGCCGTTCGATCCGCAACTGCCCGACGCC
>CAZZZK010000210.1:4125-4874 GCA_964658555.1 Vulcanimicrobiota bacterium
GAGCGCATGAACCCGACGACGTACGCGCGAGCCGCCGACGGCGACGACGCGATCGCCGCGCACGCGAGCGATCCGAACGCCCACTACATCGCGGGCGGAACGAACATCGTCGATCTCATGAAGGACGACGTCGTTCGCCCGAGCGTCCTCATCGACATCACGCGGCTGCCGATGCGGACGATCGAACCGACGCCGGCCGGCGGCGTCCGCATCGGTTCGCTCGCGACGATGGCCGACACCGCCGACGCCGCCCTCGTCAGGGACGGTTTTCCGGCCGTATCGCAGGCGCTGCTGCTCTCGGCATCCGCGCAATTACGGAACATGGCGACGATCGGCGGCAACGTCCTACAGCGGACGCGTTGCGCGTACTTCCGCGACGTCACGCAGCCGTGCAACAAACGCGCGCCCGGCGCCGGCTGCACGGCCCTCGGCGGCGTCAACCGGCTCCACGCCGTCGTCGGCGATTCGCCGAGCTGCATCTGCACGCACGCCTCCGATCTCGCGGTCGCACTGCTGACGGCGGATGCCGTCGTGCACGTACGCGGCGCGTCGGGCACGCGCGCGATCCCGTTCGAACGGCTCTACGTTTTGCCCGGGCGCGATCCCGCGATCGAGAATACGCTCGCGCCGGGCGAGCTCGTCGAAGCGATCGAGCTCGTTCCCGGTGCCGTCGCGAAGAACGCGACCTACGTCAAAGTGCGCGATCGCGCGTCGTATCAATTCGCACTCGTGTCGGCCGCGGCCGGCCT
>CAZZZK010000211.1:0-4859 GCA_964658555.1 Vulcanimicrobiota bacterium
GTAGCCTCGCGGATCGTCGAAGCGGCCCTGTGCTGAAATCGGATAGCGATGCCCGGCCTCGTCGATCGCGAGCGACGCGGTCAGCCTCGACGGCGCGCCCGGATCGAGCGCCGCATCGACGTAGAGCCGCTCGATGCCGAGCCTGCGGCTCGCGCGCGAGAGGCGCGTGCGATCGTCGATCGTCGCGCTGCCGTCGCGCACGACGAGCGCGATCTTCGGGAGCTCGAACGGCTTTGGGCTCTGCTTCGGATTCTGCTTCGGGAGATCGAAATTGTAGGTGCCGTCGGCGCGATGCACGACCGTGATGCGCGGTTCGTCGATCTCGACGCGCGAGATGCCGAACGTGCGCCCTTTCCCGAAGAGATCCCAGATCGAGTACGCCACGTCGAGACGGCGCACGCGCAGCAACGGCTCGCGGCCCGTCGCGGAGACCGCCGCCCCCGCGATCACGAGGTGTCCGCCGTCGTTGCTCAGCGACGCGTACTGCAGATCGTAGCCGAAGCGCTTCGCGGCGAAGACGAGCGCGTTCTTTAGCGCGTCGCCGACGAACGGCAACGAGAACGCGACGCGCGGGGCGGGGCGGGGCGCCGGCCCGGGAGCGGCGGCGAGGGGGGCGCGACCCGTCGCCGCGACCATGAGCGCGAGCGCGAACGCGACGATTCGGAGGCGAAGGCGCCGAGAGGGGCCGAGCAGGCCCTCGCGCTCAAGAATGTGAATGAATCAGATTCGCTTCGGAGAGGGAGTGCATGGGAGCCCCGGGGCCGGGTTTACTGTTCGTCGTATCGGGGCCTTCGGGAGCGGGAAAAGATACCGTGGTCGACGCGCTTCGCGCGAGGATGCCGCGGCTTCGATACTCCGTCTCCGCGACGACGCGCCCGCCCCGGCCGGGCGAGGTCGAGGGGCAGTCGTACTTCTTTTTCGAACGATCGGCGTTCGAAGCCGAGCAAGCGCGAGGTGCCTTTCTCGAAACCAATCAGTACAACGGCAACATCTATGGGACCCCGCGATCCTTCGTCGAGCGCACGCTCGCCGACGGTTACGACTTGGTGATGAAGCCGGAAGTTCACGGGGCGCTCGCGATCAAGGCGGCCTTTCCGCTCGCGGTGCTCGTGTTTCTGCTCCCCGATAAATTCTCGCACTTGCGTACGCGGCTCGCGGCCCGGAGTACGGAGTCGAGCGACGCGATCGCCGCTCGGCTCGCGATCGCGCATCAAGAACTCCGCCAGATCCGACGTTTCGATTACGTCATCATCAACGAACAGGTCCCACCCGAACGGCGAGCGGAACCGGCCGCCGCCGCGGATCTCGAAGCGATCGTCCGCGCGGAACGCTTCCGGATCCATCACTATCACGACGACATCTTCAGAGATGTGGAGAACGCATGAGCGAATCGGTATTCGGAGATCTCGACGGCCTGCTGACGCACGTCGATTCCAAGTTCACCTTGGTTAACGTCGTCACGAAGCGGGCGAAGCAGCTCAACAACGGCGCGCCGTCGCTCGCGAACGATCCCAATCCCAACAAGCCCGTCTCGACGGCCTTCGCGGAAGTCGCCGACGGGAAGATTCCGTATCGTCGGGTCAAAGAAGGCATCAAGTAGCGCGAAGGATCGACCGCGCAGCGTCGGCACGCTAGGAGAACGGCTATGTGCGGAATCGTCGGGTATGTGGGGACGCGCGACAGCGTCCCCATCATCCTCGATTCGCTGCGGCGGCTCGAGTATCGCGGATACGATTCGGCGGGCGTCGCCGTCATCGACGAGCGCGGGCTGCTCGCCGGATCGAAAGCCGAGGGGAAACTCGGCCGCCTCGCGGAGCGCTTGGAGACGGAGCCGCTGCACGGTTCGACCGGGCTCGGGCACACGCGCTGGGCGACCCACGGCCGCCCCTCCGATGCGAACGCGCACCCGCATCACGACTGCAGCGGGAAGTTTGCGGTCATCCATAACGGCATCCTCGAGAATTACGCGGGTCTGCGCGAGCGGCTGATCGCGGACGGTCACGTCTTCCTGAGCGAGACCGATACGGAAGTGCTCGCGCACCTCATCGAGGAGAACGACGCGGGCGATCTCGTCGACGCGCTTCGTAAGACGCTCAAGCACGTCGCGGGCGCCTACGCGATCGGCGTCATCTCGCAGGACGCGCCGGATCGGCTCGTCTTCGCGCGCACCGGAGCGAGCCCGCTCGTCGTCGGCATCGGCGAAGGCGAGATGTTCGTCGCCTCGGATTCTCCCGCGATGCTGCAGTACACCCGCAAGCAAGTGATCCTGCGCGAGAACGAGATGGTCGTCGTCGAGAAGGACGGCTACACGCTCACGGATTTCGACGGGAAGCCGATCGAGCGCGAGGTGACGCAAGTCATGTGGGACGCGAGTTCCGCCGAGAAGGACGGCTTCAAGCACTTCATGCTCAAGGAGAT
Source organism: Vulcanimicrobiota bacterium (assembly GCA_964658555.1). Classification (GTDB taxonomy): domain Bacteria; phylum Vulcanimicrobiota; class Vulcanimicrobiia; order Vulcanimicrobiales; family Vulcanimicrobiaceae; genus CAZZYZ01. Next base: position 2,419 of record CAZZZK010000211.1, read on the forward strand.
GTTCGTCCAGCCGAGCGTCGTGAAGGAGACGCTCGCCGGGCGCATCGACGAGTCGTTCGACAGTCAACTCGCGGCCGAACTCAAGATCGACGAATACGTGCTGCGCGCGATGACGAAGATCTCGATCACGGGCTGCGGTACGGCGTATCACGCGGGCATGGTCGGCATGTATCTCCTGCGCGCGCTCTGCAAGCTGCCCGTCGAGATGGAGCTCGCGAGCGAGTTCCGGTACGGCGATCGCGTACTCGATCCGCGGACGCTCACGATCGCGATGTCGCAGTCCGGCGAGACGGCCGATACGATCGAGGCGGTGAAGATCGCGAAAGCCGCGGGCGCGCCCGTGCTCGGGATCTGCAACGTGCTCGGCTCGCACCTCACCCGGCTCGCCGACGGCGTGCTCTACACGCGCGGCGGCCCCGAGATCGGCGTCGCGGCGACGAAGACGTACGTCTCGCAGACGATCGCGATGGTGCTCTTCGCGCTCTATCTCGCGCGCGTCCGCCGCAGCGAACCGATCGAACGCCTGCGCGAGATCGCGCGCAATACCAAGCTGCTGCCCGAGGCGATCGATCTCTGCCTCAACGCGTCGGACGAGATCCGCAAGGCGGCGAAGAAATTACGCAAGGCGCGCAGCGCGATGTTCATCGGCCGGTACGTCAACTATCCGACCGCCCTCGAAGGCGCGCTCAAGCTAAAAGAGATCTCGTACATCCACGCCGAGGGCTACGCCGCGGGCGAACTCAAGCACGGGCCGATCGCGCTGCTCGACTCGCGCATGCCGGTCATCGCGGTCGTCACGGACGGCCGCGTGCGCGAGAAGGTGCTCTCGAATCTTTCCGAGGCCAAGGCGCGCGAAGCGATCACCGTCGTGGTCGCGAATTACGGCGACACCGAAGCGGCGGCGCTCGCCGATTACGTGTTCTGGGTGCCCAAAGTCGACGAACTGCTCTCGCCGATCGTCAACGTCGTGCCGCTGCAGCTGCTCGCCTACCACATCGCCGATATCGACGGTAAGGACGTCGATCAGCCGCGGAATCTCGCGAAGACGGTCACGGTCGAGTAGTGTCGCTCGTGACCAAACGCCTCGACGGACGCGAACTCGGAGAGCTGCGCCCGGTGAAGATCGACGTCTCCCCGCTCGCGTACGCCGAGGGCAGCGCGCTCATCTCCGTCGGGAACACGCGCGTGCTCTGCGCCGCGACGATCGAGGAGCGCGTTCCGCCGTGGCTGCGCGGTCAGGGCCGCGGCTGGGTGACGGCCGAATACGCCATGCTCCCGCGCGCGACGGCCGAACGGACGCAGCGCGAATCCGCGAAGGGGAAGGTCGGCGGCCGGACGCACGAGATCCAGCGTCTGATCGGGCGCGCGCTGCGCGCCGTCACCGATCTCAAGCTGCTCGGCGAGCGTAGCGTCATCGTCGACTGCGACGTCCTGCAAGCCGACGGCGGCACGCGGACCGCGGCGATCACGGGCGCGTACGTCGCGCTCGCGCTCGCGCTGCGCCGCGATTTCAAAGCCGGTACGCCGAAATGGCCGCTCGCCAAGCAGATCGCCGCGGTCAGCGTCGGCTACGTCGACGGCGTCGCGTATCTCGATCTCGCCTATAGCGAAGACAGCCGCGCCGAAGTCGACATGAACGTCGCGATGACGGACGCGGGTACGTTCGTCGAGATCCAAGGCACGGCCGAGGGCCGCACCTTCGATCGCGCGCAGCTCGATGCGATGCTCGCGCTCGCGGAGTCGGGTATCTTCGCGCTCTTCGAACACCAGCGGGCCGCGCTCGCCGGAGTCGATGGATAGCCTCGCGCACGAACGCCTCGCGGCGCTCGTCGCCGAGATCGGGCACTTTCACGTGACGCAGCCGCGCTTGCGGCGCGAGCAGGATGCGATCGAAGAGCTGCTCGCTCGCGGCGAGGCGCCGAGCGCGGAGCGCGCCGCGCGTTACGTCGCCGCGGTTCGCGCGTACTTCGAAGGCTTCGATCGCGAGGCGAGGAGGCACTTGCGCGACGTCGACCGCCGGCTCGGCAAGATCGCGCAGCTGCAGTATAACCTCACGGCCGAACGCGGCGTCGCCGCCGGACGCGTCGAGGCGACGCAAGGCGTCCTCTCGCGGTTGCAAGAACTCGCGCCGCAATGAAGATGTTCGGCGACGTCGGACGCGGGACGCTCGGACTCTTCGAGTATGCGGGCGGCGTCGCCGCGCTGTCGGCCGAGGCCGCCGGCTTCATCGCGCGCCTGCGCATCCGCGTTCTCGAGACGGTCGCGCAAGCGTATTTTCTCGGCGTCCAGTCGATCGCGATCGTCCTGCTGACCTCGCTGTTCACGGGGATGGTGATCTCGCTCGAATCGGCGAATCAGGCGCGCAATTACGGCATCGTCAGCGTCGTCGGCGGCGCCGTCGCATACATCTCGTCGCGCGAACTCGGCCCGATGCTCACGGG
>CAZZZK010000212.1:0-4834 GCA_964658555.1 Vulcanimicrobiota bacterium
CGCCCGTCATGACGCACGCCGGCGGAGCGATCGCGGGCTCGCTCGCGCCGCGGACGATGCGCGGCGTCGAGCGGCTCGCGCGCGAGCGCCGCGCGACGCCGTTCATGGTGATCTTCGCCGCATTCAGCGTGCTGCTCGGGCGGTACAGCGGCGAGAACGATATCCTCGTCGGCACGGGGGCCGCCGATCGCGGCGCGCCCGAGCTCGAGAAGCTCATCGGCATGCTCGTCAATACGGTCGTCCTGCGCGCCGATCTCTCAGGCGATCCGACGTTCCTCGAACTGCTCGAACGCGTCAAGGCCGTCGCCTTCGAAGCGTACGAAAACGAACAGGTTCCTTTCGAACGCGTCGTGGAGGCGCTCGCGCCGAAGCGCGACCCGAGTTACAATCCGGTCTTCAGCGTGCTCTTCGCCTTTCACGATTCGCGCGAACCCGAGCTCGATTTCGGCCCCGCGCTCGCCGTCGCGATCGATCGGACGATGGACAACGCATCGGCGAAGGTCGATCTCAACGTCGTGTGCATGCCGCGCGACGGCGGCATGACGCTCAAGTGGGAGTACAATAGCGATCTCTTCGATCGCGACGGCATGGTCCGGATGTACGAGCACCTACGGACGCTGATCGATCGCATCGTCGACGAACCGGAGCGCCGCATCTCGCGGTACGATCTCATGGGCGACGCCGAGCGTAAGCTCGTGCGGGAGACCTTCGCTCGCAACGAGCGGCCGTATCCGCGCGAGCGTTCGATCGTCTCGCTCTTCGAAGAGGTCGTCGCGTGCGCGCCGGACGCGCGCGCGGTCGTGACCGACCGCGCGACGATGAGCTACGGCGAACTCGATCGCCGTTCGAATCGGCTCGCGCACTATCTGCGCGCCCACGGCATCGAACCCGGCGCGCGCGTCGCCTTCCTTCTCGAGCGCGGACCCGAGGCGATCGTCGCGATCGTCGCGATCCTCAAAGCGGGCGCCGCGTACGTTCCGCTGGACGTCCGGTATCCGCGCGAGCGGATCGCGTGGGTCGCGGACGACGCCGGCGTCACCGTCACGCTGACGGACGAGGCGCTCGCGAGCCGCGTGCCGGACGGCGCGAGGACGCTGCGTCTCGACGAGCGCGCGGACGAGATCGCGCGTTCGCCGGACGGATCGCTCGCGAGCGAGCGGCGCGGCGACGGGCTCGCGTACGTCATGTACACGTCGGGATCGACGGGGTTGCCGAAGGGCGTTCGCGTGATGGAGCGCGGGATCGTGCGCCTCGTGCGCGGCGGCGATCCGCTGCAATTCTTCCCGGACGATACGGTCCTGCACTATTCGTCGGTCGCCTTCGACGGATCGACGCTCGAGATCTGGGGCGCTCTGCTCGCGGGCGCCGCGCTCGCGATCCCCGCCGCCGGGCTGCTCTCGCTCGCCGATCTGGGCCGTTCGTTCGCGACGCTCGGCGTCACGGTCGCGACGCTGACCACGCCGCTCTTCCATCAGCTCGTCGAGAGCCGGCTCGACGAACTCGCGCGTTTGCGGCTCGTCTTCTCGGGCGGCGACGTGCTCTCGCCCGCGCATGCGAAGCGGCTCGTCGAACGCGGCGGCCCGCGTCTCTTCAACGGCTACGGTCCGACCGAGAACACGACCTACTCGACGCTGATGGAGATCGACGAAGCGTCGTGTCTGCGGCGCTCCGTGCCGATCGGCCGGCCGATCGCGAATACTACGGTCGCGATCGTCGACGCGCACGGCAATCCCTGCGCGATCGGCCTACCGGGCGAGATCCGGGTCGGCGGCGACGGCGTCGCCGACGGCTACCTCAACCGTCCCGACCTGACCGCCGAACGCTTCGACGACGATCCGTTCTCGGACGATCCGAGCGCGCGTAGCTATCGCACGGGCGACATCGGTCGCTGGCTCGAGAACGGAACGATCGAATTTTTCGGTCGCCGCGACGGCCAGGTGAAGATCCGCGGCTTCCGCGTCGAGATCGGAGCGATCGAATCGACGATCCGCGCGCATCCGGAGGTAACGGACGTCGCCGTCGTCGTCGACGGTCCGACGAACGAGCGGACGCTCGCGGCGCACGTCGCGGTCGCGAATCCCGCGGCGAGCGATGCGCGTGCGCTGCGCGCGTACATCGCCGAACGGCTGCCCGATTACGAGGTGCCGACGCGCGTCGTGCTCTACGACGCGCTGCCGACGAGCGTCGGTCTCAAGGTCGACCGCACGGCGCTGCGCGGCGAAGCGCCGGCCGCAGCAGTCGCGGAACCGGCGCCCGATGCCGACCCGCCGCGCGGCGACGTCGAGACGCGGCTGGCCCGGATCTGGCAGCACGTGCTCGGCGTGCCGCAGATATCGCGGTCGGACGATTTCTTCGATCTCGGCGGCCACTCGCTGATGGCGATGCGCGTGCTCGCGCGCCTCACCGACGCCTTCGCGGTCGAGCTCTCGCTGCGCGACCTCTTCACGCACCGGACGCTCGCGACGCTCGCGCCCGCGATCGAGCGCGCGCCGCGCGCCCGGCCGGCCGTCGAGCTCGATCTCGCGTCGCTCTCCGACGCGGAGCTCGACGCGATGCTCGCGAGCGAAGACGCGGCGGCCGCTACCGGGCGCGGCCGCCCCTGAGGAACGACCTCCGCCAGGAGTCGGCGGCGAGCGCGAGGAACGTCGCGGCGTTCACGCGCTCCCACAGCCAGGCGCCGTGTTCGCCCGCGAACCACTGCGGGAGCGGTGCGTTGAAGCCGATCTTCTCACGGCGCGTCCGGACGGGTTCGGGTACGAGGCCGCGCATCGCCTCGCGCAGCACGCGCTTCGTGTAGCCGCCGCCCGCGCGGCTCGCATCGGGCAGCGAGAACGCGAAGCGGACGATGCGCCAATCCAGGAACGGGCTGCGGATCTCGACGCCGTGCGCCATCGACGCGCGGTCGAACATGCGCAGGATACCGGGCAGCGTCGTCGCGTGAAATTGTCCGTAGAGGAACGCGCCGAGCGGCGTGAGTCCGGCCGCCGACGCTTCGCGCTCCGCGCCCTGCAGCGCGAAGGCGTCCTCCGCCGCCGGCGCGCGATGCGCGTGCGCGGCGTCGGGGCGGGCGATCCGCGGGCTTCCGCCGCGGACACCGCGCATCCGCCGCGCGAGCGAGCGAAGCCGCGGATCGTGACGCACCGCGAGCCGCAGACGTGCCGTCGCGCTTCCGCCGCCCGGCATCATGCCGCAGCGCGTCTCGACGAGGTCTCGAAAGCGCCGCGGCTTAAGCATGCCGCCCGCGCGTTCGAGCGCGTAATCGACCTGATGCACGTATCCGCAGAAGAGTTCGTCGGCGCCGTCGCCGTTGAGTGCGACGGTGACGCCGGCGGCGCGCATCGCGCGGTAGAGCGTCCAGACGGGCGACGGATCGGTCATCGTGACTTCTTCGAGATCGAACGCGATGCGTTCGCTCTGCTCGGTCGTCGCGGCGGGATCGATCGCGACGTCGTGCAGCGAGAAACCCGCCGCGCGTGCCGCGCGTTCGGCATACGCGCGCTCGTCGAGCGGCGTCCCGGGGAATGCCGCGGTGAACGCCGAGTGCCACGCCGGCGCGCGACGCGCCGCAGCCGACGCCGGAGCGTCGTTCGCCGCGAGGGCGGCGAGGCTGCCGAGAACCGAACTCGAGTCGAGCCCGCCGCTGAGCGCGACGGCGACGGGCACGTCGCTGCGCAGGCGAACGCGCACGGCGTCGGAGATGAGGGCGCGAAGCTCTTCGGCTTGCGCGGCGAGCGTTCGCGGCACGTCGATGCGATGCTCGAGCGTGTTCCACCAGCGGCGGATCTCGGTCCGCTCGCGCGTCGCCGAGATGCGGTGACCGGGCATGAGCTTGCGCACGCCGCGCAGCGGCGTCTCGGCGAACGCTTCGGCGGCGAGCGGATCGCGGACCGCACGCGCGAGCGCGCTCGACTCCTCCCGGGCGTCGAAGCCGTCGAGCGAGAGAAACGCTTTGAGCTCCGACGCGAATACGAAGCGGCGTCCGTCGTCGAGATAGTAGAGCGGCTTGACGCCGAATCGATCGCGCGAGAGGACGAGCGTTCGCGCGCGCGCGTCCCACAGCGCGAACGCCCACATGCCGTTGAAGCGCGATTGGCACGCATCGCCCCAGCGGTCGTACGCCGCGGCGATCACCTCGGTATCGGTCGTCGTCGTAAAGCGGTACCCCGCCGCTTCGAGCTCGTCGCGAAGCTCGAGGAAGTTATAGATCTCGCCGTTGTAGACGATCGTGTACCGCCCGTCGAGCGACCGCATCGGCTGATCGCCGTTCGCGGAGCGATCGAGGATCGAGAGCCGGCGATGGCCGAGGCCGAGGCACGCGTCCGCATCGACGAACGTCCCCTCGCCGTCGGGTCCGCGATGCGCGAGCGAGCGCGCGAATCGCCGCAACGTCTCGATCTCGACGGGCCGCCCGTCGCGGTTCCAGATCCCGGCTATCCCGCACATACCGCCGGATTCCGATCGGAGCGTACCGTCGCCCACGTCGCGACGGCGCCGCCCGCGAAGACGAATCGTCCGGAGAACGCGCGCGGTTCGACGGATCGCGCTGCGGCGTGCGCGCCTTCCGCGCCGCCCGTCACGCGGCCGACGAACGTTCCGTGCGCCGCATCGACGTCGATCTCGACGTCCGCGAACTCGAGAAAACGCCGCGCGAGCGGAGCGAACGCCTTGTACACCGACTCCTTCGCGGAGAAGACGAGCGCCGCGTACGGCCCCGCGAGTCGCGGTGCGATCCGCAGCCCGTCGCGCGCTTCGCGCGGCGATACGATCCGCTTCGCGATCTCGTCGTCGACGCGGCGCACGTCTTCGATATCGAGGCCGAGCGCCGCGTACGCCG
>CAZZZK010000213.1:0-4814 GCA_964658555.1 Vulcanimicrobiota bacterium
CCGTATCTCTACGACCTGACGGGCGCGACCGCGCCGACGCGCTTCCCCTACACCGACCATCTGCTCGATCCGATCCTCTCGCGCGTCGCCGCGATCGACGGCCGAGCCGAACTCGGGCGGATCCTCGCGACGCATCCGCACACGATCGTCGTCGGCGCGCTCGGCGATTACCGCTACTCGCAGGAGCGCGTCGCGGACCTTCGGCGCGCCCTCGCCCGCGACTACGCGCGCGCCGCGGACGGCGACGGCTTCGCCGTCTATCGCCTGCGCGGGCTGCGCACGGGCCGCTGCGATCCGGCCGCGACCCGCGAACGAACCAGATCGTAGCGGTACGACGGTTCGGGTACGAACGAATCGCTTCGCCGCCTTACGTTTGCGACTTCTTCGCGCGGTGCGGCGTACTACTCGTGCGAGGTGTCGCCGTCTCCCTCGAGGCCGAGCGCGAGACGGACCTCGACGGCCGTGCCGCCGCCGCGACGCGCCCGAACGGTCGGAGGGTTGGCGTAGGCGTCGACGATGTAGAGCCCGCGGCCCGACTCCGCGTACTCGTTCTCCGGCAGCCGGACCCGATCGAGTGCGAAGCCGGTTCCGCGGTCGCGCACGACCAGCAGCGCCGCGCCGGCGTTCCACGCGAGCTCCACGTCGATCGGTCCGGGCGCGTGCCGGACGACGTTGCCGACGAGCTCGCCGAAGACGACCTCGGCGGTGACGACCGTTTCGCGGCGCACGCCGTGCGATTCGAGATAGGCGACGAACGACGAACGCGCCGCCTGCGCCGTGCGCGCGTCGTCGGAGACGAACTTCCAATTCGGTTCGGCCCCGCTGCGGGTCGTGAACGCCGCGACGGCCACGGTCAGCAGCGCGACGTCGTCGCGCGGCTCGCTCGAGACGAGCGCGTCGACGATCCGCGTCGCGTCGGCGCCGTGACGGACGAGCTCCTCCTGCAGACGCCGCTCGCCGAGCTCGAGGTCGGTCCGGTCGATCTCGGTCAGGCCGTCGGTGTAGAAGGCGAGGACGTCGCCCGTTTCGAGCGCGACGGCGTGGACGGGCGGCGCGGTATCCTCGAGCCCGAGCAGCAGGCCGCCCCCCGCGAGCGGCGTCACGACGGAATCGCGGCGCAGCAGCGGCGGCGGATGCCCGGCCGTCGCGTAGGTGAACGTCCCCGTCGCCGTGTCGACGATGCCGAACGCGGCGCTCGCGAGGACGCCGACGTCGCCCGCCGCGAGCGCGCGGCTCGCGACCGCGAGGACTTCGCCTGGCCCGAGCGCCGTCATCGCCGTCGCCGCGCGCAGCAGCTCGCGCACCCGCACCATCGCGACCGCCGCTTCGAGGCCGTGCCCCGTCACGTCGCCGATCGAGATCGCGATCCGGCCGTCGGCGAGCGCGAACGCGTCGTACCAATCGCCGCCGACCTCCGTATCGCGCGCGGCGGGCCGGTACACCGCATCGAAGACGAGGCCGTCGATCTCCGGCAGGAACGGCGGCAGGAACGCGGCTTGCAGCGCCTGTGCGACGTGATGCTGGCGTTCGTACATCGCCACGAGCTCGTCGCTCTGGCGGCGGCGTTCGTCGACGTCGGTATCGGTACCGTACCAGCGCACGATCTCGCCGCCCGGCCCGCGCACCGGCACGACGCGCGTCAGAAACCAGCGGTACCCGCCGTCCGCGCCGCGCAGCCGTAACTCCATATCGAACTTCTCGCCGTCGTGCAGCGCGGCGCGCCAGCGCGCTTCGACCTCGCTGCGGTCGTGCGGATGGACGTCGCCCGACCAGGCGAACTCGCGGCCCCGCGGGTCGGACCGCGCGCCCGCGAACGCGTACCAATTCGCGTTCGCCCAATCGATGCGGCCGCGCGCGTCCGCGGTCCAGACGAGCTGCGGGATCGCGTCCGCGATGTTGCGGAACTCGCGTTCGGCAGCGTTCGCGTTTTCGAGCGCGACGTATTGATCGTCGATATCGGTCGCCGTGCTCAGCCACGCTTCGAATCGCCCCTGACGATCGAGCAGCTGCGTCGTGCGCATGAGATGCCAGCGATAGCGGCCCGTCGCTTCGTCGCGGATGCGCAGCTCGACGACGGCCGCCGGCCGCCCGTCCGGACGATTCGCGGGCCGGTCGAGCCGGGGGACGTCGTCGGGATGGATCGCGTCGCGAAAACCGGTGCCGCGCGCCGCTTCCCCCGGCTGGCCCGTGAGTTCGGTCCAGCGGGCGTTGACGTACGTGCACCGCCCGAGCGCGTCTTCGAGGAAGAGCACGTTCGGCGCGGAGCCCGCGATCGCGGCGAAGCGGTCGACGACGCTCGCGCGCGTCAGCAGCCCGAGATACTCGCCGATGAGCGCCACGAAAACGAGCAGCGACGACCCGAGCGTCAGCAGCCGGGCCGCGTACTGGCCGAGCGTGAAGCGCGAGCCCGCGTCGATATTGAGGAACGTGTCCCCGAGCAGCAGGACGACGGCGACCGCGATCCAGAGTTCGAACGAGGTCGGCTTGCGGCGTACGATCGCGGCGACCGCGACGATCTCGAAGCCCGCCGCGACCGCCATCAGGATTTCGAAGAGCGGCTCGTAGCGATTGGTCCCCGGGACGATGAGCGGCGGCAGCCAGTCGTCGGCGTGGATGCCGACGAGCAGGACCGCCGCGCCCGCGAGCGCCGCTCCGACGATCGCGCGCGCCGCGCCCTGATGGCGCTGCTGGGGCATGACGGCGAAGACGAGCACGCCGAGCGGCCAGAAGAGATGGAACGCGATCAGGAGATAGGCGGGCGTCTGCACCCCGAACATCCCGCGCGGCGCGAGCAGCCCCGGCAGCGTGATGACGTTCGCCGTCGTCAGGATCGCCGAGAAGAGGTAGGCCGCGCCGAGCACCGCGATCCGGCGATCGCGATCGAGTTCGCTTCGCCAGAGCAGCAGCGAGGCGACGACCGATTCGCTCGTGATCAGGACCGTCGCGTAGAGCGGATAGAACCCGGGCAGGATCCCCACGACGAGGCGCGGGTTCGGGATGACGGCGACCGCGATCGCCACAAGGATCGCGATCACGACCGCCGCGACCGATTCCGTGCGCGACGCGGCGACGCGCACGAAAGCATACGGCAGTCGCGGACCGCCGGTCGTGAGCGTCTCGCGAACGGGAGCCGTCAGCATCGCTATCCCGACTTGTTTCCTCGGGTGCGGGCGTACCCTGCCCCGCGTCCGAAGCACGCGAGCCATGAAACGCATCGCCGTCCTCACCGCGATCCTCGCCCTCCCGCTCGCCGCGAACGCGGCCGGCCCCCCGCCCGCGCCCCGCGGCCCGAAGAACGTCGTCAAGCTCCCGGACGGGCTCTCGTACGTCGATCTCAAACGCGGCACCGGTCCCGCCGCGAAGAAGGGCGACACCGTCTCCGTCCACTACGTCGGCACGCTCACGAGCGGCAAGAAATTCGACAGCTCGCGCGATCGCAACGAACCGTTCGGCTTCCCGCTCGGCGGCGGTCAGGTGATCCCGGGCTGGGACGAGGGCGTCGTCGGGATGCGCGTCGGCGGCGTGCGGCGGCTGATCGTTCCGCCGCAGCTCGGCTACGGCGCGGCGGGCGCGGGCGGCGGCGTCATCCCGCCGAACGCAACGCTCATCTTCGAGATCGAGCTGCTCTCGATCCGCTGATCGCTACGCCGGTTCGGCGTAGCGATAGAGTGCCGCGGGCCGATGGCCGACGTCCGCCTGCATCTCGCCCGTCGGTTCGATCAGATTCGACGCGAGCATGCGGCGGCGAAACGAATCCTTATTGAAGCGCCGTCCGGCGACGACTTCGTGCACGCGCTGCAGCTGCAAGAGCGTGAAGCGCTCGGGCAAGAATTCGTAGCCGATCGGCGCGTAGTCGAGCTTCCCGCGGATACGCCGGATCGCGGTCTCGACGATCGAGGCGTGATCGAAGGCCGGCGTCAGCGCGTTCCCGGCGTCGCCCGACAGCACGACGGCCGCGCCGTGCGGCAACTCGACGTAGACGGTCGTCGCGTTCGCGGATACGGTCGCGAAACGCGCCGGATCGACGAGCGCGTAGTAGGCGACCGAGACGACGCGCGCCCGCGGATCGCGCGCGACCGCTCCGAACGTGTAGAGCTGTTCGAGGAACACGTCGCGCACGCCGACCTTCTCGATGAGGACGCGCGCGGCGGCGTCGTCGAGCGACTCGTCGATCCGCAGGAAACCGCCCGGCAGCGCGAGCGAATCGCGGAACGGATGCTCGGCGCGCCGAACCAGCAGCGTGACGAGCCGCTCGTTCGCGATCGCGATCAGGACGACGTCGACCGCGACGGACGGGCGGTCGAAGGCACGGACGTCGTACGCCGCGAGGAACGCGTGTTCGTCGCGCTCGTCGCCCTGCCGAACCGTCATGCGGCGACCAAACGCAGCGTCGTCCGCGAGACGCCGACCGTCGCGAGCGCGCCCCAGCCGAACGCGACGCGATCGTCTTCGATCCCGTCGCCGAAGACGACGCCGCCGTCGTTCATCTCCGAGCGCACCGCGAGCGCTTCGCTCGCGTCGAGCACGCCGCCCGTGTGCGCGACGGCGAACCCGCTTCCCGGGAACGCTTCGCGAACGAAATAGGCGAGCCGCCGATCCGTCGGTGCGGGCAGCGCGACGAGGCCGCCGCGTTCGCGACCGATCGAGCGCGCCCACCCGGTCGATCCCGTCCCGCTCGACACGACGATCCCCGAGGACGACTGACGTTCGCGCAGCGCTCCGATCTGCAGCTCGTAGCGCGCGCTCTGATGGCTCTGATGCCCGAGGAAGATCTCGTTGAGCGCGAGCAGCCGCTGACCGTCGTCGCAGCGCGC
>CAZZZK010000214.1:0-4813 GCA_964658555.1 Vulcanimicrobiota bacterium
GGCGAGGAACGGGACGAGCGGGATCGCCTTGCCGTCGACGATCACGTCGAGCGCGAGATCGAACCAGCCGTCCGCGCGCGCCGACGCCCGCGTCTGCCACGCGTCGTCGCGAGCGAGGTCGACGACGCTCCGTCCGAACGACGGCTCCGTCTCGATACGCCAGCCCTCCGCCCGCAACTTCGGCACGTATCGGTGTACGAAAACGAGCGTCCTCGGGTCGCTCGCGGGCGGCAACGCGAAGAGCGCGCGACTCGACGCGGAATCCCGCCGCGCGAGCGGCTGCAAGCCGAAATCGCGCAACCGCTCGACGGCTTTTCGCTCCGAGGCGAACGCCCGCCGCACGACGGTCACGCGATCGCCTTCCAAGCGGCGTATCTCGTGCGCGGGCGAGGCCGGATCGACGAGCGTCTCCGCGTACGCGAACGCGAGTTCGGCGACGCTCGTCGCACTCGGATCCTCGGCCGGCAGCATCGCCGCGAAGGCGATCGCACGCCGCTCGGGCGCGCGAAGCGTGAGGACCGGGACGGGGACGACCGCATCGAGCCGCTCGGCGATCGGCGACGGGGGCGGGACGCCGAATCGCGAGAGCGCGTCGGCGACCCGAGCGACCGCTCCGGGAGCGATCGCGGGCGCGGCGAGCAGCGTCGCGAGCAGGCCGGGCGCGACGCCGCCGTCGATCGGGCCGGCGTCGCCCGTCGTCTCGTCGACGTACCACGGCGCGGGCCGCAGCGTCAGCACGCGAGCGCCCTCGACGTCGAGCCGGAGCCGCTGGTGCCCGTGCTCGTCGACCGTCCACGCGAATACGGCGCGCCGCGCTTCGGCGAGGCGGAGTGCGGGCGTCTCGGCGGTGCCGGCATGCGCCCGGCCCGTCGTCACGATCCGGCGGACGACTTCGTCGCCGAGCGCCGCCGTGCCGTCGGACGGCGGGACGAGTGCGGCCGCGAGCCGCGCGATCGCCACGTCTTCCGCCGTCGCGGCGCCGGTCTTCGCCGCCGCCACGAGCGCGAGCGTCGTTTCCCGGCCGCGCGGGCCGAACGTGCCGGACGACTGCGGAGCGGAGCCGCCCACGACGTGCAGGTCGACCGGCAGCGAGCGAAAGCCGGGCTCGTTCGGATCTCCGGCCGGGAAGACGTAGGCGATCCGCTCGGGATTCGGCGCGGGCGCGGGCGCGGCGCTCGCCGCGAGCCGGTAGAGCCAGTGATCGACGTCGTCTCCGTGCACGCCGTCGCGCGATGCCGGATCGACGACGGAGTCGCGCTCGAGGGCGGCGAGGAACGCGGCCGCGACGTGCTTGCAATCGGCGCCGATCGGACAGGAGCAGATCCCCGTCAGCGCGATCCGCTCGCGCCGACGGGTCGCGTACCCCGTCACGCGATAGGGCCGGGGCCGGTTGCCCATGACGGTCGCTCGAATCGTCGCGCCGCCGGGTGCGACGATCAGTTCGTCGACGCGACCCTCCGCGAGATACGTTCGCCCTCGCGCGAGCGCGCCGCCATCGATCGCGCGACGGACGTCGTCGAGCGAATAGATGACCCGTGCCGAGCGAAGTTCCATCGTTCCTATACGTTAGCTCCGCGTTCCCGTATGACGCGACTCACCTTCGACGTCGGCCGCGATGAGGCTCCCGCGGGCTTCGCGAAGGCGCCCATCGATGTCGTTCACACCTTTCCGGAACATGCTCGGCGATGAGGCCGCGCAGGGGCTCGTCGAGTACGCGTTCGTGATCACGCTCGTCTCGGTCGCGGCGATCGCAGCGATGCGTCTCCTCGAAGGCCGCACGGAGAACATCCTGCGCAACGCCGCTCAAACGCTCCCGTGAGCGGCGGCCGGCGTTAGGCCGACGCGATCCCCGGCAGTTGATCGCGACCCTGCAGCGCGCGTAGCGTCGCGACCTTCGCGACCTCGCGCGGATCGGCCGTGACCGGAACCGGCGCTTTTTCGAGTTCAAACGGCCGGCCGGAGAGCGCACCGATCTTGGTCGCCGAGACGGCCACGCGTCCGTCGAACGAGCCGACGGCGGTATTGTACGCTTCGACCGAGCGCCCGACCGCGCGCCCGATATCCGCGAGTTTCTCGCCGAAGACGGCGAGGCGCTCCACGAGTTCGTGTGCGTGCGACACGATCTCGACGGCGTTGCTCTCTTGTTTGTGCTGCGACCACGCATGCGCGAAGCAGCGCAGGTAGACGAGCAGCGTGAGCGGCGTCGCGATGAAGATTCCCGCACCGAGTCCCTCCTCGAAGAGGGCCGGATCGACGGCGAGAGCGGCCGACATCACGCTCTCGATCGGAACGAAGAGGATCGTGAATCCGATGCCGTCGCCCGCGCCTTGGTAGTTGCGCTTCTGCAGCGCCCGCACGTGCGTCCGAAGCGCGACGGCACTCTCCCGAAACAGTCGATGCTGCTCGACCTGATCGGTCGCTTCGGTCGCGGCGAGATAGCGATCGAGTGGCGCTTTCGCGTCGACCGGGACGGATTTGTTCCCGGGGAGCCGCACGACGAGGTCGGGGCGGCGTCCGTCTTCGTTTCCGAGCTGTTCTGCGAAGTCGACGTGCTCGACGAGTCCCGCGAGCTCGACGAGACGGCGCAGCTGCATCTCGCCCCAGCGGCCGCGCACGCGATTGTCGCGCAGCGCGGTCGCGAGCGCCTGCGCGGAGCTGCGCGTCTCGTCGACCGCGCCGCGCAGCTCGCGGGTGTTCTGCGCGAGGCCGCTGAGACTCGTCTCGAGCGCCTTCGCGCCCTCCGCACGGCTTTTATCGAGCAGCGCGACCGAGGCTTGCAGCGTCGTCAATTCCTTCGAGAGGGCCGCGGTGATCGCTTCGACTCCGCGCACCGTCGCCGTGCGATGCGTCTCGCCCTGCGCGCTCGAACTCGCGAGCAGCGAGTCGTTGGCGGCCTTGAACGCATGCGATGCCGCCGCCTCGATTTTCTGCCCGACCTGTTCGAGCAGCGAGGCGCGCTCGCTCGCGAACTGGTCCCGGGTCTGCGCGAGCTGCGCGCGTGCGTCGGCTTCCGCCTGACGCGCGGCGGCGAGTTCCGCGAGCGCCGCCGCCCGCTGCTCGCGAGCCCGGTCGCGATCGTTCTCCGCCGCCGAGCGCTGCGTCCGGATCTCGGCGAAGAATCGCTCCGACGCGGCGCGCGCGTCGTCGAGCGAGCGTTCGTACTCGTCCCTCGCCGCGGCGAGCGCCGATGCGTGCCGCTCCGCGTCTCCGGCGCGGATCGCGGCGTCGTTTCGACGCACGACGAGCCACGCCAGGGCGGCGCCGGCGAACGTCGAGAGCAACGCGACGACGATGTACGGAGAAACGAACGAGACCGTCGGAGTCATGCGGCGATCATCGTCGATCGCTGTGCCATACGTCTGGCATGCGACGTCCGGCGCGCGGTTGATCTACGAACTCCCTGGGCAGGCATCTCCCATGAGTGTGAAGCTTACCGTCGTGTACGATAACCCGAAAGATCCGAGCGCCTTCGAAGCGCATTACGCATCCGTTCACATGCCGCTCGCGAGAAAGATTCCGGGCGTCAATCGCATCGAACTCGCGAAGGTCTTCCCGAAGGAAGACGGGTCGCCGACGCCCGCGTTTCGGACGGCCGATCTCTACTTCGACGATTACGACAGCGCGTGCAAGTCGCTCGCGACGCCCGAAGCCGCCGCGACCGTCGAGGACGCGCAGAAGATCGCCACGGGCGGCGTGCGCTTCCTCCTGAGCGAGATCGAATAACCGCTCGACCGGCGGAGCGTCCGCGACGGCGACGTCACGCGACGTTCCGGCACTCGGCCGTTCGCGCTTCGAAGCGATAGGCGTGCCTGCGGCCGGTCGCGAGCGAATAGAGATGGATCGTGAGCGGCGAGAGCCGGGCGCCGAGCGGTACGTCGATCGTCGCCTCGATCGCCCGCGCGCGGTTCGCGAGCTCGAACGGATCGCACGCGCTCGTCACGACGACCGCATGCGCCTCGCCTCGGAGGTCGCGGACGAGGACGTCCGGATCGCGGCCGTTCGGCACGCGTAGGAGCCGCTCGATCGGGATCGTCCGCAAGCGCCTTCCGAGCGAACTTACGGCGAATCGCCGGGCCGCGGTTTCGAGGCGGCGATTGAACGTCAGGCGCGTCCGGCCGTCGAGCGCTTCCCAATCGGCGATCTCGCGCACGGCGGCGAGCGTCGCCGTGACGAACGCATCGTCGCTCGGTGCGGCGCCGCCGCCGCTTCGCCAACGTAGCGCCTCGGCGATCGCGTGTCGCAACGCCCGTTCGGCGATCGCCGCGCGGTCGCGCGCGAAGGCGAGACGACGATCTGCGGTGGTCACGACGGGGAGGGGCGGAACGCGAGTACGGGCATGCGATCGATGGTACGCGACGGATGTGACGCCGTCGTGGCACAGCCGAACGCTCGCCGGCGCCGAAGGCGCGGCGCCTCAGCCCGCTCGGCGCGCGCCGTCGTCGTCGTCGCGGACGACGAGGCCGGGCCGCACGCGCAGGACGTGCAGGATCTGCATCGGGGTATCGAACGCGTTCGAACGGGCGCGGCGGACCGCGTCGACGGCGTCGACGGCGGCGGTTCCGCAATCGACGAGGAGGCGGGCGGCGATCGTTCCTGCACGGCCGTCGTCGGCGGGAGCGTAGACGGCGACGGCTCCGCCGCCCGCGAGCGTGCGCCGCACCTCGGGTCCGACGGTTCGCCAACGCTCCTCGAACGCGGCATCCGGCACGCCCCGCGCGGGGAGCGGGAGCGGCCGCCACGCGTCGTCGCCGCGGCGGCGTAGCTCTTCTCGGAGCGCGACTGCGGCGGAGCAACGCTCGTCCTCGCGCGCGAG
>CAZZZK010000215.1:0-611 GCA_964658555.1 Vulcanimicrobiota bacterium
CGCCGAAGGCGCGGCCGATTGCGCCGCGATCGACTGCGTGACGTTCGCGCTCCTCGCGCGATATCGGCCGGCGCTCGTACGGGAACTGCGGGTCGTCGGCGAAACCGATGCGACGCCGACGCCGCCGCTCGTCACGGCGCGCGCGACCGACGCGGAGACCGTTTCGGCGCTGCGAGCCGCGATCGGCGACGCGCTGCGCGATCCCGCGCTCGCGGACGTACGCGCCGCGCTCTTTCTCTCCGGGATCACGTTTTGCGATGCCGCCGCGTACGACGTCGTCATGCGCTTCGAACGCGAGGCGATCGACCTCGGCTATCCGATCCCGGCGTAGCCGAACTGTCGTTAGGCTGCCTCATCGTTCGGTCTGCGCAACGACGTAATCGACGACGTCTTCGAACCGGCCGCCGCGCTCGAACACCGCGCGCTGTCGGCTCGCGCCGTTTCCGTCCCGGAGCGTCGCGCGCACGAGGGACGACACTTCGTCGTAATCGCCCGCCTCTTCGAGCGCGTCGCGCACGCCGCGCAGCATCGTCTCGACGACGGTCGCGGCGGGTTCCGGGCGCCCGCTCGCGGGATCGACGAGCGTGCCGTCGAGCCCGTACCGCGCGGCG
>CAZZZK010000215.1:621-4751 GCA_964658555.1 Vulcanimicrobiota bacterium
CAGTGCGCCGCGCGGACGACCTCGTGCCGGACCGGGACGAAGGGCTCTCCGCGCCGCGACGCGAGATAGGCGCTGCGTGCGAGCGCGCGGACGAGCCCCGCGAGCATGACCGCTTCGTCGACGGTCATGCAGACGTCGGTCACGCGGAACTCGAGCGTCGGGAAGCGGCCCGACGGGCGGACGTCCCAGTAGATCTTCGTTTCGTCTTCGATGAGCTCGGCCGCGACCAGCGCGCCGACGACCTCGTCATACTGCGCCTCCGATTCGAAGGCGAGCGGCGGTCCGGACATCGGCCAGCGCGACCACACGAGGGTGCGATAACTCGCGTACGCGCTATCACGGCCGAGCCAATACGGCGAATTCGCCGCGAGCGCGAGCAGCGGCGAGAGCCGCGAACGCACGCGGTTCATGACGTCGATCGCGACCGCCCGGCTCTCCATTGCGACGTGCACGTGGCAGCCGAAGATCACCGTCTCGTGCGTCAGGAGCCCGAAGTCCGTCGCGAGTTTTCGATAGCGCGCCTTCGGCGTGATCGTTTGCTCGCCCCACGCGGAGAATGGATGGGTGCCGGCTGCCGCGATCCGGCTTTCGTTTTCGCGAGCCGCGTCGACGAGTGCGCGGCGTTCGCGCACGAGTTCGCGCCGGACGTCCGCGAGCGTCGCGCAGACGGGCGTCGCGATCTCGATCATCGAGGACTGAAGTTCCGGCTGGACGTCGTCGCCGAGCGTCCGCTCCGCCGCGTGCAGCAGCCGCATCTCGCGCGAGGCGAGCGCCCGCGACGCGGCGTCGACGATCTGGTATTCTTCCTCGACGCCGAGCGTGAAGGTCTCGATCCCAACCGGCATCACCGCTTGTAACACGGTACGCGTCGAACCCCTCTCGGCGCAGAACGGCGCAAAACGATAGTTTTCGCTTCGGCGGCCGAAAACTGAAATGAGTATGTCCTGTCGTCGACCGCCGGGCGGCGTCGCCTTTGAAACGGCTCGCGCCCGGCACCCACGTCTCACGTCTCGCGCTCGGGCGATACGCGCCGTCGGCTCGGGCCGCGGCCGATGAACATGCCGGCCGCGGAGATGGGCGTGCACTACGATCTGCGGGTCGTCGCGCTCTCCTTCCTAATCGCGAGCGTCGCGGCGTACGTCGCCCTGGTGCTCGGCGAGCGCGTCGCGCAGAGCCGCGGGAAGATGCGGGCGTTCTGGCTCGTGGGCGGCGCCGTATCGATGGGCACCGGCATCTGGTCGATGCACTTCACGGGTATGCTCGCGTACCATCTGCCGGTCGCGATCGGTTACGACGTGCCGATGGTCGTGCTCTCGCAGTTCGCAGCGATCGCCGCCTCGGGCGTCGCGCTCTCCATTCTCAGCCATCCGACGATGCCGAGGCGCGCGTGGCTCTCGGGCGGTCTGCTCATGGGCGGTGCGATCGTCTCGATGCATTATGTCGGCATGGCGGCGATGCGGCTCGCCGCGAGGCCCTCGTGGGATCTGCGCATCGTCGCGGCGTCGATCGCGATCGCGGTCGGAGCGTCGCTCGCGGCGCTCAAGTTCGCGCACGCGCTACGGGGCGCGCGGACCGCGCGAACGGCGCCGCTGCGCGCGGCGGCGGCGCTCGTCATGGGCGGCGCGATCGCCGGCATGCACTACACCGGCATGGCGGCGGCACGCTTCGTCCCGTCGGCGCCCGCGAAGCTACCCGCGAATACGATCGGCGCGGCCGCGCTCGGCAACGGCGCGGTCGCGGCGATCACGATCGTCATCCTGCTGCTCGCGCTCGCCGGCGCGTACGTCGATCGCCGGTTCGAGGTTCACCGCGTCGCACTCGCGCAGGCGCAGCGCAGCTTTCAGGCCGTCATGGCGAGCGCTCCGGTCGTGATCTTCGTGCTCGACGCGGACGGGCGCATCACGATGGCGGAGGGTCGCGAACTGCTTCGCGTCGGTTTCGACGTCGCGGCCGCGCTCGGAACATTCTTCAACGAGTATTTCGTCGAGATCGGCGGCTGGGTGCAGCAGGCGAGCCGCGCGCTCGGCGGCGAGGAGTTTTCCGCGATCGCCGACGTGCGCGGCTCGGTGATCGAGATGCGGTGGACGCCGGTCCGTGCCGCGGGCGCGGCGCTCGGCGTGCCGGCGGGAGCGATCGCCGTCGGGACGGATATCACTGAGCGACGCCGCGCGGAAGACGCTCTGCGGCATCAGGCGTTTCACGATTCGCTCACCGGGCTTCCGAACCGCGCGTCGCTGCATTGGAAGCTCGGCCGCGCGATCGACGACGCCCGCTCGCGCGATGCGAAGCTCGTGCTCGCGATGCTCGACCTCAATCGATTCAAGATCGTCAACGATACGCTCGGCCATGAGATCGGCGACGATCTCCTCCGCCAGGTCGGCGAGCGCGTCGGGAGCGTCATTCGCGCGACCGATTTCTTCGCGCGACTCGGCGGCGACGAGTTCGCGATCGTCGTCAGCGATACGAGCGACTCGGCGCTCGAGCTGCTCGGCGACCGTATCCTCAAGAGTTTGGAAACGCCGTTTCGGTGCCGGGGCCACGCGCTCGTCGTCGGAGCGGCGATCGGCTTCGCGCGTTTCCCCGAACACGGCTCGGACGTCACGACCCTCATGCGCCAGGCCGACGTCGCGATGTATGCCGCGAAACGCTCGGGCGGCGGCTACGGCGTGTTCGACGCCTCGCGCGACGAAGTGAAATCCGAGCGCTTTACGCTCGAGAACGATCTGCCGCACGCGATCGCCGGCGGCGAGCTGCGGCTGTATTACCAGCCGACGATCGATATTCGTAGCGCCCGCGTCTTCAGCGTCGAGGCGCTCGTACGCTGGGAGCATCCGGCGCTCGGATTGCTCGGGCCGCAACAGTTCATCTCGATCGCGGAGGAGACGGGACAGATGTGGCCGCTCACGCAGTGGGTCCTGGACACGGGCTTGCGCCAGATCGCCGCGTGGTCGTCGCGCGGGATACACGTTCGCATCGCGGTCAACGTCTCGATGCGGACGTTCGATGCGACGCTCGCGACGCTCGTCGATCGCAAGCTGCGCGAACACGCGATCGACCCCGGCCGCCTGACGATCGAGATCACCGAGACGGCGATCATGACCGACCCGGTCGCGACGCACGCGACGGTCGAACGGCTCAACGCGCTCGGCGTTCAAGTGTCGATCGACGATTTCGGTACCGGCTATTCGAGCCTCGCCTATCTCGCGCAACTGCCCGTCGCGGAACTGAAGATCGATAGGAGCTTCGTGACGGCGATGAGCGAGAGCCGAAAAGATGCGGCCGTCGCCCGCTGGATCACCGGGCTCGGGCGCGTGCTCGACGTGCGCGTCGTGGCCGAAGGCGTCGAAACGGCGGAGGTGCTCGACGTCGTCTGCGGGCTCGGCTGCGACGTCGCGCAGGGCTATTATTTCAGCATCCCGCTTCCCGCGCACGACTTCGAACGTTGGCTCGCGGCCTCGCCGTGGGGCGCGCCGGTGCATCCGTATTGCGACGTCGCGGGACGACCGGCGCTCGCACGCGGTGCGTCCGAGACGATCGTTTAGCAGCCTCTTGACAAGAGTGCCAGCGTTTATAAAATAGTGCTTGTCGGCGCCGCGGTCGGCAGCGCCGAGCGATGCCGGCACCGGCACTCCACTGTCGTGAGGCTGAAAGGAGCTTCAAAGAATGACTAACGCGGCACATCCGATTCGCAGCAACGGCGCGAGTGCGTCCGGCACGGCCGGCCGAACCCCGTTCGTCGACATGGTCGCTCTCGATGCGTTGGATCTCTTCCGCAATTTCTACTCGCCGGTCGCGCTCGACGCGACGGCCGCGCAAGGCGGCCTCGATATCACGCGAACGGAGAACGGGTACGTCGTGGAAATTCCGGTCGCCGGCTACAAGCCCGACCAGATCGACGTCACGTACAAGGATAACGTGCTCTCGGTCTCCGGCAAGAGCGATCGCCGGACGTTCACGAGATCGCTCGTCCTGCCCGACGAGATCGATTCGGAGAACGTGCGCGCCCACGTCGAGCACGGGCTGCTCACCCTGACGCTCAATCGGCGTCCCGAGGAAGAGCCGAAGCGTATCCCGATCTCCGTCAACTAACGCGATCGCGCGAGCGCGTCGTGTTCGCGGGCGGCCGGCTG
>CAZZZK010000216.1:0-4480 GCA_964658555.1 Vulcanimicrobiota bacterium
CGCCGTGAAGCGTGCGTTCGATCTGCTCGCGGCGAAGGCGGTCGACGTCGAACCGCTCGTCGGTGCGCGTTTCGGGCTCGACGAACTCGCGGCGGCGTTCGCGGCGCTCGACACGGGCGCGCATCTCAAGATCGCGATCGTTCCGTGACGGCGCTCGCGACCGTCCCCGCGACGATGCGCGCGGCCGTGATGTACGACGTCGACGACATCCGCATCGAAGAGCGCCCGGTCCCGCCCCTCCGGCCGGGCGACCTGCTCGTCGCGACGGGCGCGAGCGGCGTGTGCAGCGGCGACCTCATGCCGTGGTACGTCCGGCGCAAAGCGCCGTTCGTCTTCGGCCACGAACCGGCGGGGACGGTCGCGCGCAGTACGGATCCGCGCTTCCCCGTCGGAACGCGCGTCTTCGCGCACCATCACGCGCCGTGCGGCACCTGCGCCGACTGTCTCGCCGGCCGCGCCGTGCAGTGCGCGACGTGGCGCTCGAGCGCGCTCGATCCCGGCCGGCCCCTGGCAGGCGAACCTCGCCGATACGCTCGTCCTTCCCGAGGGCGTCTCGTTCGTCGATGCCTCGTTCGTCGAGCCGCTCGCGTGCGTCGTAAAGTCGCTGCGGCGCGCGTTTCCGCGCGAGCTCGACCGGACGTCCGATGCGGCGCGGCCGTGGCCGACGCGCCCGGACGCCCTCGCGGGGCGGACGCTGTACGTCGTCGGTGCGGGCGTCATGGGGCTCATGCACGTCGCGATCGGTCGCGCGCTCGGCGCCACGGTTTTCGCGAGCGATTTCAACGCCGGCCGGCTCGCCGCGGCGCGCGCGCTCGGCGCCGCGGCGGCGTTCGCACCGGGCGACGCGCTTGAGGCGCTTCGCGCGGCGCTCGGCACGCGGCTCGCGGACGTCGTCGTGTGCGGCCCGGGCACGCCCGCCGCGCTCGCCGCGGCGCTCGAAGCGGTCGGGAGCGACGGCACGCTGCTCATGTTCACGCCGATCGCTCCCGACGAACGATTCTCGTTCGATCAGAGCGCGGCGTATTTCCGCGACGTACGACTCGTCTCGTCGTATTCGAGCGGTCCCGTCGACACGCGCATCGCACTCGACCTCGTCGCCGCCCGGACGATCGAGCGAGATGCGTTCGAGACGCGGACGTTCGCCTTTCCGAACGTCGCCTCGGCCTACGAGGCGATGCGAAGCGCGGAGGTCATCAAAGCGGTCGTCACCTTCGATTCGCCGTCGGCCGGTCCGGCGTAGCGGGGCGTCGTTCGCGCCCGATACCGCGAGCCGGGCCGCACGATCCGCCAACGTTCGCGACGGCCCGAACGAAGCGCGACGTCACGGTTCCGGCGGCGACCGGCGCGCGAGCGGTACGGCGATGGAAACGTTTCAACACGTCGGCGAGACATGCGAGTCAGCATTCGAAAGGCCGGAGGACGCATGACCATCGATGACTTTCTCGGCTCGATCGACGAAGACGGCTCGACCGGCCCCGGGCTGCCCGCCGTTTTCGAATTCGAGCGCGAGCATGGCTTCCAGTTGCCCGACGATTATCGTGCGTTTCTCGCGGCGACCGCCGGCGGCCGCGTGCGGGGCAACGTGTACTTCTCGCTCGCCGGCGAAGAGGTCGGGCCGGAGATCATTGGGAGCGTATTCGGCTTGCAGTCGGACGGCTATCGCTCGCTGCGACAGCGGCTGGCCGACGTCGAGGACGATGCCGTGCCGTACGGACTACTGCCGGTGATGGTCGATCGCGGCGGGAACACGATCGCGCTCGTCGTGCGCCCGGAACGCCTCGGCGAGATGGTGTTTCTCGATCACGAGGTCGCGGACGAGGGCCGCGCGACCTTGGAAGCGGCGGAGGCCGAGGACTCGGGCTATGCGATTCCGTTCGCCCGCTCGTTCACCGCGATGATTTCCGGATTTGCGAAGTCGGCATGAACGCGGACGCCTCGACTTCTTGAGGACCGGTTGACGATTGCAATTACCGTGATCAGCAGACGTGATCCTCGCTTGACAAACGTCAAGTCGGGGACGTAGCGTAGGCGTATGTCCTTCGATACCGCTCTGATCGCCGCGATGGATCGCGCCGGCATCTCCGCGACGGAACTCGCGAATCGCTCCGGGCTGACGGAAAGCGCGATCAGTCTGCTGCGCGCGGGACGCCGGGCGCCGTCGTATCGATCGATACAGAGCCTGACGAAGGCGCTGCCCGAGCTCGCCGGGACGCTCGCTCCGGATGCCGCCCCGGAACCCGTCGTCGATTCGATCGAGGACGCGATCGTCGATATCCGCGCCGGCAAGATGGTGATCGTACTCGACGACGAGGATCGCGAGAACGAGGGCGATCTCGTCATGGCCGCTCAGATGGTCACGCCCGAAGCGATCAACTTCATGCGGAAAGAGGCGGGCGGCCTCATCTGCGTCGCCATCATCGGCAAGCGGCTCGACGAGCTCCAGATCCCGCTCATGGTCTCGGAGAACACCGCGCTCCACGAAACCGCGTTCACGGTCTCGATCGAGGCGCGGCATCGGACGACGACGGGGATCTCGGCTCAGGATCGCGCGGCGACGATCGCGGCGATGCTCGATCCGAACGCGAAGCCCGCCGATTTTCTGCGGCCGGGCCACACGTTTCCGTTGCGCGCGCGCGACGGCGGCGTGCTCGTGCGCGCCGGGCAGACGGAGGCGTCGGTCGATCTGGCGCGTCTCGCGGGCCTGTATCCCGCGGGCGTGATCGTCGAGATCATGGCGGAGGACGGCACGATGATGCGGCTGCCGCAGCTGCGCGAGTTCGCGAAGCGCCACGGCATCCGCCTCGTCACGGTCAAGGATCTCATCGCGCACCGCATGCGCACGGAGAAGCTCGTGCGCCGGATCGCGGAGTTCGAGCTGCCGACGACGCTCGGCGCCTTTCGCGGCATCGGCTACGAGACGGAGCTCGACTCGATCGCGCACATCGCGATGATCATGGGGGACGTCGGCGACGGGAAAGATATCCTCGTCCGCGTCCATTCGGAATGCCTCACGGGCGACGCGCTGCATTCGATCCGCTGCGACTGCGCCGCGCAGCGCGACGCCGCGCTCGAGATGATCGCGCGCGAAGGCCGCGGCGTGCTGCTCTATCTCCATCAGGAAGGGCGCGGGATCGGCCTCGCCAACAAGCTGCGCGCGTACGAGTTGCAGGACCGCGGCGCCGATACGGTCGAGGCGAATCTCGCACTCGGCTTGCCCGCCGACAAACGCGATTACGGGCTGGGCTCGCAGATGCTCGTCGATCTGGGCGTGAAAGAGATGCGGCTGATCACGAACAACCCGACGAAGATCGTCGGCCTCGAGGGCTACGGCATCACGATCGTCGAGCGCGTCCCGCTCGCCACCTCGCCGACCGCCTCGAATACGCGCTATCTCGATACGAAGCGGGAGAAGATGGGCCATCTCTTCGGCGGCTCGGATGCCGTCGCGGGCGAGATCGTTCGGGCATGAAGCTTTCCGAAAAATCGGGTGCGGCGCTGCCGAGCGGCGCGGGGAAGCGAGTCGCGATCCTCTCCGCGGCGTTCTATGCGGATCTCGCGGCGTGGCTCGAGGACGGCGCCACGCGAGCCCTCGACGATTGCGGCGTCCCCGGATGCTTCGAGATCCCGCTCGCGGCGCGGCGCCTCATCGACGCGGGGTACGACGCCGTCGTCGCGCTCGGCGCCGTCGTCCGCGGCGATACGCCGCATTTCGACTACGTGGCGGGCGAGTGCTCGCGCGGGATCATGGACGTCCAACTCGCGACCCGCGTCCCGATCGGATTCGGCATCCTCACGACCGAGACGCTCGCGCAGGCGCAGGAACGCGCCGATCCGGCGCGGGGGGACAAGGGCTACGAAGCCGCCGTCGCCGCGCTCGCGGTCCTCGCGGTCGGCCGATAGCGCGCGCGTGCGCTAAACGTCGAATCGCGGAGCGTCCGGGCTAACCAAAGCGAGCTTGCGTTTCCGATTTTAATTCGCCTATACTGCGGTACCGGCGGCGTCCTCTTTGAGGTCGCCGAGGCTCCGTATGTTGAGAGGCCGCCCCCGTGCAAGATAAGACGCTCGTCTGCAAAGACTGTTCGAACGAGTTCGCGTTCACCGTCCGCGATCAAGAGTTCTATGCGGAGAAGGGGTTCGAGAACGAGCCGCAGCGATGCCGCGATTGCCGCACGCAGCGCAAGAGCGCGCGGCCGGCCGCGGGCGGGACGCGCGAGATGTTCGATGCGACGTGCGCCCAATGCAACGTCGCGACGACCGTGCCGTTCAAACCGCGCGGCGACAAGCCCGTCTACTGCCGTTCGTGTTTCGCCGCCTCCGCGGCGGCGCGCTAGCCGCACCTTCGAGGGCGGCCGCACCGGTGATGCGAAATCCGTCGCGATGGCGATGGATGTCGTGTGGTGGGAAGCGGACGGTCCGGCGGTCGGATTCGTCGATCAGCGCGCGTTGCCGCGCGAGCTCGCGCGGCGCCGGGCGCGGACCG
>CAZZZK010000216.1:4490-4743 GCA_964658555.1 Vulcanimicrobiota bacterium
CGACGACGTCGTCGACGCGATCGTCACGCTCGGCGTCCGCGGAGCGCCGTGCATCGGCGTCTTCGGCGCGTACGGCGTCGCGCTCGCGCGCGAGCTCTTCGGCCCCGGCGCCGCGTTCGACGAGGCGGCGCGGCGCATCCGCGAAGCGCGGCCGACGGCGGTCAATCTCTCGTGGGCCGTCGATCGCATGCTCGCCGCGGACGCGTCGCTCGCGGACGCGCGCGCGATCCACGACGAACAGCGCGCGGTCGAT
>CAZZZK010000217.1:0-956 GCA_964658555.1 Vulcanimicrobiota bacterium
GGCCCGGGGAAGCGCGCGAGCGCGGCGCGCGCCGCCGGGACCGATGCGGCGCGCGCGAGCGCGTCGAAGGTCTCGAGCGGCGACCGGCGATCGAGATCGGCGGTCCAGGCGGCGGCGAGTTTCGTCGCGCCGTCGTCTTCGAACACGAATCCGTGCCGCGTGCGCAGGTACTCGCGCGCGACCGGCTTCGCGAAACGCACGTCGAAGGTTTCGTGCCGCACGCTCGCGCGCAGCGTCGCCGTCCCGGCGCGATACGCGAGCGGTCCCGCGAACGTCTCGCGGAACACGCGCACGGTCGCGATCGTGCCGTTCGTCGCGCCCCACGCGACGTGCTCGTCGTGGCCGAGCACGATGCCCGGGACGCCCGGCAGCGTCGCGCCCGCGACGTGGATCCCCGGCGCTCGGAGATCGACGAGCCACCAGACGCCCGGCATGCGCAGTTCGAGGTGCGGGTCGTTGCCGAGCAGCGCGCGATGCGACGCCGTCAGCGCGCCGCCCGCGACGAAATCGTTGCTGCCGAGCCCGGCGCGGAGATCGCCGTCGAGCCGCGCGAGCGGCGCCGGCGCGGGATAGGCGATCGAGAGCGGCGGGAGCGGCGCGACGGGTGCGCGCGAGCGCGGCGCGATCGGCGAATCGTACGCGGGATCGGTCACCGGGAAGAACGCGTCGCGCCCGCCGCCGCCGAGCGCATCGACGACGCGCGCGTTCAGCGCGACGTCGTCCCAGCTCTGCGTGAGATCGAGCGTCGTCGCGAACGACGCGAGCAGCGAATCGCGGGCGGTCCACGTGCGCGGCCGGTAGGCGAGGACGCGGAACTCGGGCGGCAGCGGCTGCGTCCGCATCTCGGCGTTCACGCCGTTCGCGAACGCGTCCAGATCGTCGCGCTGCCGCGGATCGAGCTTCGCATACTGCGCGTCGACGATCGCCGCGACGTCGATCGTGCGCGCGTCGAGATC
>CAZZZK010000217.1:966-4743 GCA_964658555.1 Vulcanimicrobiota bacterium
GGGCACGGTGATGGCGGCCGCCGGCGCGACGCTGCCGAAGATCTCCGCGAGCCGGCCCGCGACGGCGCGGCGATTGAGATCGAGCTGAAAGAGCCGGTCGCGCGCCTGCAAGAAGCCGTCCGCGAAGAAGAGGTCGCGTTCGTCCCGCGCGCGGACGTGCGGGATGCCGCGCGCGTCGCGCACGACCTCGACGGGGGCCGAGAGTTCGAGTCCGGCGATCGTCCCCGCGGGCGCGCGTCCGCCCTGGGCGACGCCGAGCACGACGTAGCCGGCGAACGCGAACGCCGCGATCACGACCGGAACGACCGAGAGCGCGAGCAGAACGCCGAGGCGCCGCGCGAGCCGGCCGCCGCGGACCGGCCTCAAAATAGCGTGCGGTCGAACGTACCCTGCGGCTCGCTCGTCGGGAAATGATAATCGACGAAATCGAATTCGTATTTCGGAATGACCGTCTCGAACCCGAAGCGGAGCGGCTCGTCGGCGACGATCTGCTGCAGATAATTATGGCCGTCGATCAGCACGTAGCGGACGGTCCACGCGATCGCGTTATACGGTTTCCCTTGAAACAGCCCCTGAATGCGGAGCTGCACCGTCCGATCGGTCTGCGGATCGACCCAGAGATCGCGCAGTCGATTGGCCGCGGGATCGCTCAGCGGAACGAGCGAGAGGTGCTCGGCCGGCGCACCGGCGATCGTCTCGGTCCCGACGAGCCGTACCTGATAGACGCGCGTGCTCGCGACGATGTGCGAGATCTGCCGCAGCAGGCCGGTCGAAAGCGGCGCGGGCGTACTCGGCTGCGCGTCGGGTTCCAGCGTGACGTGCGAGCGCACGCCGAATGTTTCGATCGGCGCGATCTGCGGCGCGTCGATGCGGATCGGTTCCGCATCGGGATTCGTATCGAAGACCTGGAAGCCGAAGATCGAGAACGGCACGCCGCGCAGCCGCCGATTCTCGGCCGCCGCGTCGTGCAGCTGGTTGAGCGCGATCGCGCCGTCGGACGAGCGATAGACGGCATCCCACCACGTGTCGACGACGTGCTTCCCGTGCTGATAGCGAACGAGCGCGCCGTAGCGCACGTACGGCGGCGGCGAGGGATCGCGCCAGGCGGCGCGGGCCTGCGCGAAGATGCGTTCGCCCGCGGCATCGGGGACGGGCGTCGGGCTCGCGGCCGGAGCGGCGGCCGCACCCAAGAGTGCAACCCCGAAGCACGCGGCTGCAAAACGTAGCGACATCGCCTCGTCGGTTCGACGAGGCCCCGCGGAAGTCCGACCGCCGAACGCGACGGTCGCGGGCGGTCAGTTCGCGTGAACCGCCGCGCCGTGGATGTCTTCCCGGGCGCCGACCAGCGCGTCGTGCACGATCGTCTCCCGGGTGACGCCGCATCCGCAGCCGGAGGTCGCGCATCCCGATCCGGCGTGGAGGCCCGCACCGTGCGAGCACCGAGGGCACAAAAGAAGCGAATCCATGGCGACTCCGGCGGACGTTCCGAACGCTGATAGCACGAGCCCGGTAGCGCGCGACCGGCCGTCATCTCCTTCTGACGCCGGGGGCCGGTCCCGCGTTTCGTGCTAGGGGACGGGGACCGCCGCGACGATCTCGGCGACGAGGGCTTCGGGATCGACTCGCTCCGTGAGCACGCGGTAGCTGAGGCCGAGCCGGTGCCGGATGACGGCCGCGGCGTTGAGGCGGACGTCGTCCGGCGTCACGAACGTGCGCGCCTCGATCAGCGCGGTCGCGCGCGCCATCGCGGCGAGCGCGAGCGTCGCGCGCGGGCTCGCGCCGCGTTCGACGTACTCGTGCGGCGCGCGCGTCGCGTGCACGAGCGCCACGATGTATCGCGCGACGCGGCGTTCGATGTAGATGCCGTGCGCGGCCGCGCGCCAGCGCAGGACGTCCGCCATCGAGACGACGTCCGTCACGAACGGCGGCGCATCGCCCCCGAAGCGTTCGAGGATCGCGAGCTCGTCCTCGGCGCCCGGGTAGTCGAGCACGATCTTCACGAGGAAGCGGTCCATCTGCGCGAGCGGCAGCGCGTACGTGCCGTCGCCGTCGAGCGGGTTCATGGTCGCGGTCACGAGGAACGGATCCGGAAGCGGATAGCTCGCGGGCCCGATCGTGACCTGACGCTCCTGCATCGCTTCCAGGAGCGCGGACTGCACCTTCGCGGGCGCGCGATTGATCTCGTCGGCGAGGACGACGTTCGCGAAGATCGGGCCGAGCGCCGTCGCGAAATCACCCGTTCGCTGATCGAAGATGCGCGTCCCGACGATATCGCTCGGCAGCAGATCGGGCGTGAATTGGACGCGCCGGAAACTTCCGCCGAGCGCGGCGGCGAGCGCGCGGCACGCGAGCGTCTTCGCGAGGCCGGGCGGCCCTTCGAGCAGCACGTGGCCCCCCGCGATCGTCGCACGGACGAGCGATTCGAGCGTGTCGCGCTGGCCGACGACCGTCGCCGCCAGCGCGTCCAGCAGCGCGCGGGGCGTCGTCTCGGCCGGCGCCGGAACGGCGTTCGCTATCTCAGATATGGCAGGGCCTCCTCGACGGCACGCGGCAACTCGGCCGCATCGCAGAACGCCGCGCGTTCCAGGGCCGCGAGCGCGGCCGCGTCCCGCGGCTCGCGAACCGCGCCGCGAGCGGTGAGATCGCGCAGCGTCTCGCGTTCTCCCGCCCCGAAGCGCGTGCGCAGCGCGTCGCGAACCGCCACGACGCGCGGCCGCGACGGCTCGCGCGCGAGCGCCGCGACGAGCGCTTCGAACGACGCGACGGGGACCGTAGCGGGCACGGGCGCCGCGGGCGCCGGAACCGGTGCCGCGGGGCGCCTGCGACGCCGGCGCAGCGCGAGCGAGAAGAATCCGAGCACGACGAAGAGGACGAGCAGCAGCAGCGCGATGCGCAGGATGAAGCCCGCCGCGCCGTAGATCGCGTCGCGGATCGTCTCGCCCGCGATCATCGCGCCCGGCGAGACGACGATCGCGACGACGTTGGTCGCGAAGCGGCTCGCCTTCCCGCTGCGGCCGTCGATCGCTTCGAGGGTCGCCGGGCCGAGCGCGATGTTGCCCTGCGTCATCGGAACGAGCGTCAGCGTCTCGAGGCAGGCGGTCCCGTTCTGCGTCGTCGAGCAGTTGCGCTCGTCGCCGAGCTCGTCGAAGCCGGCGAGATCGGGCAGCGTTACGTCGTCGATGCGCCCGAGCGTCTCGCGGACGTCCGCCCGGATCGTCAGCCGGAACGGCTCGCCGACCGTCACCGCGGTCCGATCGACCGCGAGCGAGAAATTGCGAACGTGGAGGGTCTGCAGCGATTGCGCGGCGGCCGGGCGCGGCGGCGCCGCGACGGCGAGCGCTATCGCGGCGAGGGCAGCGAGCCGAGCCATTCGCGAAAGAGAAAACGCGCGTCCGACGGCCCGGGAGACGCCTCGGGATGGAACTGCACCGCCGAGATCGGCAGCGTCCGATGCCGGAATCCCTCGTTCGTCCCGTCGTTGAGATTGATCATGGTCGCTTCGAGATCGGCCGGCAGCGTCGCGCCGTCGACCGCGTAGCCGTGATTGTGCGCGGTGACGAGGACCGCGTCGCGCAACACGTCGCGGACCGGCTGATTCCCGCCGCGATGCCCGTACGGCAGCTTGTACGTCGACGCTCCGAAGGCGAGCGCGAGCAGCTGGTGGCCGAGGCAGACGCCGAACATCGGCAGGTCGTTCGCGAGGCTGCGCAGCGTCGCGATCGTTTCGGGCAGGTCGGTCGGGTCGCCCGGGCCGGGCGAGATGACGAGGGCGTCGGG
>CAZZZK010000218.1:0-4732 GCA_964658555.1 Vulcanimicrobiota bacterium
CGGAGGTCCGGCGCGCGGCCCGCGTCGCGATCGGCTCGCTCGACGACGCCGGGTACCTCGCCGAATGCGCGGGCGCGATCGCATCGCTCGCGCGCGTCTCGCGCGCGGCGGCCGCCGAAGCGATCGCGCTCGTGCGCGGCTTCGACCCGTGCGGCATCGCGGCGCACGATCTCGGCGATCGCTTCCGCCTGCAGCTCGCGGAGCTCGGCATCGGCGATCCGGCGCTCGTGCGGCTCACCTTCGAACTCGACGACCTCGCGCGGATGGGCGCTCCCGCCTACGCCCAATCGCGAGCGATCGATCCCGCGCGGCTCGCGCGCGATCTCGCGGCGCTTCGCCGCTGCGATCCGTCGCCTGCCGCCGCGTTCGCGCCGCCTGCCGCGCGCGCGTATCCCGAGATCCGGATCTGGCGCGACGAGGCGGGATTCCACGCGTGCGCCGACGACCGCGGCTGGCCGCGCGTGCGGCTCGCGACCTTCGCCGGCGCGGCGCTCGGCGCGCAGATGCGCTCGGCGCGCACGCGCGCGCGGCTCGTCGTCGACGCCCTCGCCCGGCGGCGCTCGACGCTCGATCGCATCGCGGAGGCGCTGCTCGCACGGCAGCGCGAGTACTTCGAGCACGGCGGCGAGACCCGGCTGCTCCGGCCGCTGACCGGTCGCGAGCTCGCGCGCGATCTCGGCTGCGCCGAATCGACCGTCTCGCGCGCGCTCTCCGATCGGTACGCCGCGACCCCCTTCGGCACGATCGCGCTCCGCTCGCTCATCGCGCCGCGGCCGCGCGCGGTCGGCATCTCGACGGCCGCCGTCCGCGAGCGGATCGCCGCGATCGTGAGCGACTCGCCCGCCTCGAGCGATCAAGCCGTCGCGCGCGCGCTCCGCTTCCAAGGGATCGCGATCGCCCGCCGGACGGTCGCGAAATACCGAGCCGAACTCGGGTTGCCCTCGCTTCGCGAGCGCCGCACCGCATCGCCGTCGCGCGACGGATCGCCGCGCACCTCCGCCCTTCCACCCACATGACCGACGATAGGAGAATTTCGATGTCCGACCCGCTCGCGCGGACCGTCAGCTGGCTGCACTTCGGCGACTTGCACATCACGACCGAAGACGAGCAGAACTATCGCGATCTCGTCGCGCTCGTCGCCGACGCGAACGCGCACGTCGCGGGCGACGTCGATTTCGCCGTGCTGCCGGGCGACAACGCCGACGACGGAACGGCGGACGAGTATCGCTCGATTTGCAAGGCCCTCGCACCGCTCGCGATCCCGCTCGAGATCCGAACGGGCGATCACGATCGCAAGAGCGGGACGCTCGATGCGTACGTCGCGACCCTCGAACCGCGCCTGTATCGCACGCGGATCGTCGGCCCATACCGCTGCCTCTTCCTCGACTCGCTCGACGGCCGGGTCAAGGAAGACTTCGACCTCGGGCCCGAGCAGCTGCGCTGGTTCCTGCACGAGTGCGACGCGGCGCAGCGCGCCGGCGAGACGCTCGCGCTCTTCATGCACGCGTATCCGAGCGAGTTCGCGGCGAGCGGCCCGGCCCTGCGCGACGCGATCGCGCGCTACCCCGTCGCGACGGTCGACATGGGTCACACGCACTACAACGAGGTCGCGGCCGACGGGCACACCGTCTACATGGCCACGCGCTCGACCGGCCAAATCGAGGAAGGACCCGTCGGCTTCTCGATCACGACGATCGATCGCGGCGTCGTGAGCTGGAAATTCAACGAGCTCGGCCGCTGGCCGTTCGTGAAGATCGTCTCGCCCGCCGCCCGCGATCTCATCATCGACCCCGCGGCGCCGGATCAGGTGCTCCGCGGCGAGATCGAGATTCGCGCGCGCGTCTGGGGGGCGGGCGGCGCGGCCGAGGTCACGTGCCGGATCGACGGCGGCGACGCGCGGCCGATGACGCGCGTCGGCGAGACCAATCTCTACGCGCTGCCGTGGAACGCGAGCGAGGCGGCCGACGGCGACGTGCGGATCGAGGTCCGTGCGGCGACCGCGAACGGGACGCGCGGCGACGCGATCGTCGCCTACGGCAACCGCGCCGGAGCGTACGACCCGCCGCGGCGCGCGCCGCGCGATTCCGACAACGCGCTCGGCGCCGACGTCGAGAAGGGGCTGCTCGCGACGCGACTTGGCCCCAACGCCAACGGCAGAAAATGGTGATGCGATGAAGGCCTTGATCGTCCCGTTCATCCTGCTCGCGGGCTCGATGCAGTCGATGGGAAACGCGATGAACGCGCAGCTCAAGACCTCGCTCGCCAATCCGTGGATCGCGAGCGCGGTCTCGTTCACGCTCGTCCTCGCGGTCTTCGTCTGCGCCGCGTTCGTTTCGCCGCAGCCCTTTCCGACCAAGGACGGCATCGCGGGCATGCCCTGGTGGGCGCCGCTCGGCGGACTCGTCGGCGCGGTCGCGGTCTTCGCGGGCTTGACGCTCACGCCGACCGTCGGTGCGGGACCGTTCATCGGCTTGACGGTAACGGCGTCGCTCATCACGTCGCTCGCGATCGATAACTTCGGCTGGTTCGGGATGCCCGTCCACGCGATCAACGCGTGGCGCATCGCCGGAGGCGCGCTGATGGCCCTCGGCATCACGCTGATCGCGCGATTCTGAACGCGGTTCGGCCGTGAACCTCACGCGTGCGTTCGTCGCGATGGCGGCGCTCGCGTTCTTCGCGTCGCTCCTCGCGCTCGGCGCGCTCGGGACGGCGCTGCGGTCGAACGATTCCGACATCATCGCGCGCGCGCACGGCGTCCTCGGCGTCGTCGCCGGCCGGCTCCGCGCGACGTACGTGCAGCAAATCGTCCCGCTCGGAAGCGATCTCGCGCTCCCGCTGCACGCGAGCACCTACGACGGCTACGGGCGACGCATCGTCGCCGCGGCGATCGGCGACGACGAGGGCATCGACGGCGGACTCTACTTCGAAGGGACGGGCATCGTCGCCGACGCGCCGCAACCGGTCGTCAAGAAACGCGAACGCGCCGCGATCGTCCGCGCCGTGCGCGACGCGATCGCGGCGGACGCGCCGCGCTCGGCGACCGTCGCCCTGCCGGGCGGCGACGTCGTCGCGATCGACGCCGTACCGCTGCCCGGACACGCGGGCGGCGCCTTCGCGCGCGAACGGCTCGCCGCGTCCCTCTTCCACGGCGCGCGGACGCAGCGAACGCTCGTCGCGCTCGCGACGCTGCTGCTCGTCGCGCTGATCGGCATCGCCGCCTGGATCGTCTTCGCGATCCGGCGGGACGCGCGGCGGGTCATGCGCGCGATCGCGGCGCTCGAGATCGATCCGGCCTCGCGGCCCGCGCTGCCGCGCGGCGATTTCGGCGCGATCGGGCGCGCCGTGCGAACGATGGCCGAGCATCGCGCCGCCGCCGAGATCGTCGCGCAGCGCAGCGAACGGCTCGCCGCGATCGGGCGCCTCGCGGCGAACGCCGCGCACGAGATCCGCAACCCGCTCAACGCGCTGCGGCTGCAGGCCGAGGTCTTGCGCCGCCGCGCCGGGGCCGAGTACGCTCCGTCCGTGCGAACGTTCGTCGCCGAGATCGACCGGCTCGATTCCGTCGTCGCGCGGATGCTCGAGGCCGGGACCGAGGCGCCCGTCCCCGCGCGCCTCGTCGATCTGCGCGCCGTCGCGCACCGCGCGATCGACGTGCTCGCGCCGAGCGCCCGGGCGCGCGAGAGCGAGATCCGGTTCGCGTGCGAGACGGCCGCCTGCGACGTCGTCGGCGACGACGCGCGGCTCGTCCAGCTGACGATCAACATCATCGGCAACGCGCTCGACGTCGCGCCGGCGGGCAGCGCGGTCGACGTTCGCATCGCGCCCGGCCCCGTTCTCGCCGTCACCGACCGTGGCGCGGGGATCGATGCCGCCGCGGTCGCGCGCATCTTCGAGCCGTTCTACACGACGAAGGAGATGGGGACCGGCCTCGGCCTGACGATCGCGCACGAGATCGCGCGGGCGCACGGCGCGCGGATCGACGTCGCGTCGCGTACCGGAGAGACGACGTTCTCCGTCTCGTTCGGCGACGCGCAGCCGTGAACGCGATCGCGCGCATCCTGCTCGTCGAAGACGACGCGGGCGCCCGCGAGGCGCTCGCGGAGCTGTTGCGCGGCGACGGCTTCGAGGTCGTCGAAACGGTCGATCTCGCGACGGCGCGCGGCGCGCTCGAGACGACGCACTTCGACGCGCTGCTGCTCGATCTCAAGCTCCCCGACGGCGACGGCCAAACGCTGATGAACGATCTCGCGAGCCGCCGCGTCCTCCCGCCGACGATCGTGATGACCGCGTTCGGGAGCGGCTCGCGGGCGATCGAAGCGATGCGCGCCGGAGCGTCGGATTATCTGCAGAAGCCGATCGACGTCGACGCGCTCGTCCGCGCGCTGCACCGCGTGATGCAGCGCCGCCGCGAACGGGGCGAGATGCGGCGCTTCCTGCCGGCCGAGGGCCGCGAGCAGCGCGAACCGATCGTCGGCTCGAGCACCGCGATGCAGCACGTCTTCAAGTTGATCGGACGGGTCGCGCCGACCGACGCGACGGTCCTCGTCGTCGGCGAATCGGGGACCGGCAAAGAGCTCGTCGCGCGGGCGATCCACGGCTACTCCGCTCGCGCGACCGCGCCGTTCGTCGCCGTCAATTGCGCCGCGGTCCCGGAGCCGCTGCTCGAAGCGGAGCTCTTCGGTTTCGAGAAGGGCGCGTTCACGAGCGCGGTCGCGCAGCGCATCGGCCGCTT
>CAZZZK010000219.1:0-4678 GCA_964658555.1 Vulcanimicrobiota bacterium
CCGTCGCGATGGCCGACGGCTACGCGCAAGCGAGCGGCAAGCCCGGTTTCCTCAACCTGCACACGGCGGGCGGTCTCGGGCACGGCATGGGCAACCTGCTCAACGCGAGCATCACGCAGACGCCGCTCGTGGTGACCGCGGGGCAACAGGACTCGCGCCATACGGTCACCGATCCGCTGCTCTTCGGCGACCTCGTCGCGATCGCGCGGCCGGCCGTGAAGTGGGCGAAGGAAGTGACGGCCGTCGATCAGCTGCCGATCCTCGTTCGACGCGCGTTCCACGATGCGCGGGCGGCGCCCGGCGGTCCGGTCTTCCTCTCGCTGCCGATGGACGTGATGGAGGCGATGAGCCGCACGTCGATCGGCGCACCGTCCACGATCGACCGGCGGCCCGTCGCGGGTTCGCTCGACGTGCTCGCATCGCACCTGGCGGCGGTCGCGCCGGGCAGGCTCGCGATCATCGCGGGCGACGAGGTCCATTGGAGCGATGCGGCGGCCGACGTTGTCGCGCTCGCGGAGTCGCTCGGCGCCCCCGTGTACGGCTCGTCGTGGCCGTCGCGCATCCCCTACCCGACGTCGCATCACCTGTGGGCCGGGAATCTGCCGACCACGGCGACCGAGATCGCGAAGCGGCTCGCCGCGTACGATGCGGTGTTCGCGCTCGGCGGGAAATCGCTCATCACGCTGCTCTATTCCGAGGGATCGGCGCTGCCGCCCGGATGTACGCCGTACCAAATGTCGGCAGACGTCGGCGATCTCGGCCGGACGTACGCGACTCCGCTCTCGGTCGTCGGCGATATTCGCGCGTCGCTGCGCGCGCTCGCGCCGCTGCTCGCGGCGGCCGCGCAGGAGAACGCGGCCGCCTACGCCGCGCTCGGTCGCCGCGCCGCCGAGGCGCGGCGCGCGCGTCGTGCCGCCGCCGCGACCGCCGCCGAAGCGCTGCGCGATGCGTCCCCGATCGCGCCGCTCGTCGCCGCGCAGCAGGCCGTGCGGGCGATCGGACCCGATATCGCGATCGTCGACGAAGCGATCGCCACGTCGCTGCACGTGCGCGATTTCCTCGATAGTCCATCACCGAAGCAATACTCGTTCCTGCGCGGCGGCGCGCTCGGCTGGGCGATGCCGGCCGCGGTCGGATGCTCGCTCGGCATCGGACGCGCGCCCGTCGTCTGTCTCGTCGGCGACGGCGCGGCGATGTACTCGCCGCAGGCGCTCTGGACGGCGGCGAACGAGCGCCTGCCGATAACGTTCGTCGTGATGAACAACCGCGAGTACAACGTGCTCAAAAATTTCATGAGATCGCAGCCGCGTTATCTCTCCGCGCGCGAGAATCGCTACATCGCGATGGACCTCGACCGGCCGCCGATCGATTACGTCGCGCTCGCGCGCTCGATGGGGATCGCCGGAACGCGCATCGAGCAGCCCGGAGACGTCGCCGCGGCGATCGCGGCCGGCATCGGCTCCGGCGAACCGAACCTCATCGAAATCATCATCGGCGTCTGACGATGCGCCGATTTTCGAGCCCGGCGGGTCTGTTCGCGATCTGGAGCGCCGTACTCGCGATCCTGTTTCTCACGCCGATCGTGGGGTTCGCCTTCGCGCATCATCGTCTCGCCGCACCGCCGCCGCGGCTCGCTCCCATCGCCGCTCGTCGCATCGATCTCCGATACGGACGGCTACTCGCTCTCGCCACCACCTGCTATCTGCTCTCGTTTCCGATCTTCGCGGTCTTGCACGGACGGTGGAAGCGGCTGTTCGGTGCGGATCTCGGAAGGATGCTCGGCTACGTGCAGTTCGGCTTTGCGGTCGCACCGATGCTGCTCGGCCCGGTCATCGCCGCGCTCGTTCTGAGCATCGTCATCGCGGCGCATCCGCCGATGCTCTATGACGGGGCCGCGATACGGACGCGACCTGCGTTCCTGCCGCTGATCGTTTTCGTCGTATTCGCTTCGGCATCGTGGATCGCGTCGCTCGTCGTATTCGCGCGCAACGTCGTCGTCGTACGGCGTTCGACGTCGTCTCGCGGCACCGCCTCGACGCGTTCGTGAGCGACGAACGCGTCCATCGTGACGGACGACGCGTGCGCGGCCGCATCGTGCGTGATGTGCCGATTCACCCCGCGGGCGACGGTACGCGGGCTCAGACCTTACGTTCGACGCGGTCGCGTAGCTCTTCGATGAACGCATCGACGCCGATCGCGGGACGCTTCTCGTCGCTGCCGCGTTCGTTCGGAGCGACCGTGCCCGCTTCGACTTCGGAGCGGCCCGCGACGAGGATGTACGGTACCTTCTGCGTCTTCCAATGGCGGATCTTGTAGCCGAGCTTTTCGTTGCTCGCATCGACCTCGGCGCGGAAGCCCGCCTCGCGCAGGCGATCGCGAACGGTCGTCGCGTACGCGAGCTGATGTTCGGAGATCGGCGTCACGACGGCTTGCACGGGCGCGAGCCAGGCCGGGAAGTTGCCGCCGTAGTGTTCGATCAGCACGCCGAAGAAGCGTTCGAGCGAACCCGCGAGCGCCCGGTGGATCATGACGGGGACGTGGTCGTGGCCGTCGCTGCCGCGATACACGAGATCGAAGCGCTCCGGCAACGTGAAATCGACCTGCACCGTTCCGAGCTGCCACGTCCGGCCGATCGCGTCGCGAACGTTGATGTCGAGTTTGGGACCGTAGAACGCGCCGCCGCCGGAATCGATCTCGTAGGGCAGCCCGCGCGATTCGAGCGCTTTGCGAATCGCGTCTTCGGCGAGATCGTCCGTCCGCGCGCGCAGATGCGCCTCACGCGTCGAGAGGAAATACTCGACGCGTTCGAAGCCGAACGCGGTGATGAGCCGGATCGCTTCGTCGGCCGTCTGTTCGAACTCCGATTGGAGCTGACCCGGCATGCAGAAGAGATGCGCGTCGTCCTGCGTGAAGCCGCGCACGCGCGTCAACCCGTGCAGCGTCCCGCTGCGTTCGAAGCGATAGACCGTGCCGAACTCCGAATAGCGGATCGGAAGATCGCGGTACGAGCGAGCGTCGCTCTGGTAGATGAGGATGTGGCCCGGGCAGTTCATCGGCTTGAGGCGGAAGCGCTGACCCTCGATCTCGAGCGGTCCGAACATTCCGTGCGCGTAGTTCTGCAGGTGGCCGGAACGCTCGTAGAGCTTCTCGCTT
Source organism: Vulcanimicrobiota bacterium (assembly GCA_964658555.1). Taxonomy (GTDB): domain Bacteria; phylum Vulcanimicrobiota; class Vulcanimicrobiia; order Vulcanimicrobiales; family Vulcanimicrobiaceae; genus CAZZYZ01. The sequence goes on from CAZZZK010000219.1 coordinate 3,154, forward strand.
ACGATGTGCGGCGTGACCACGGGCAGATAGCCGCGCTCGCGCAGTCCTTCGCGAATGAAGGTTTCGATGACGCCGCGGACGATCGCGCCCTTGGGATGCCAGAAGACGAGCCCGCCGCCCGCCTCTTCCTCGATCGAGAAGAGCCCGAGCTCCGCGCCGAGTTTGCGATGATCGCGCTTGAGCGCCTCTTCGATCTGTAGCAGATACGCGTCGAGTTCGGCTTGCGTGCGCCAGGCCGTGCCGTAGATCCGCTGCAGCTGCGGGTTGTTCTCGTCGCCGCGCCAGTACGCGCCCGCGACGCTCGTGAGCTTGAACGCGCCGATCTCGCCCGTCGTCTTCGCGTGGCCGCCCCGGCAGAGATCGGTGAACGCGCCGATCGTGTAGAGCGTGATCGGTTCGCCCTCGGGGATGCCCCGCGCGAGCTCGACCTTGTACGGATTGCTCGCGAAGCGCTCGACGGCGCCGTCGCGCGTGACGCGCTCGCCCGTCATTTCGTACGCGTTCGCGACGATCTCGCGCATGCGCGCTTCGAGCCGCGCGAGGTCGTCCGGCGTGAACGGCTCCGCGCGATCGAAATCGTAGTAGAAGCCGTTCTCGATCGACGGCCCGATCGTCGGCTTCGCGTCCGGAAAGAGATCCTGCACCGCGTAGGCGAGGACGTGCGCCGCCGTGTGACGGAGCTCGTCGAGCGTCGGGCCGTGTACCGCGGTATCGGAATGCATCGCGGTGCGTCTTGGCGGGGCGCCCGGACCCGGCCTGTGACGCAGAGTCGACGCGGCCCGACCGCGAAGGGCCGGCTCATGAGCGACGTGCGCAACTCCGCGGCACTCCGCATGCTTCTCGAAACGCCGACCGCACTCGCGCTCGCGACGGTCGACGACGCGGGGCATCCGCACGCGACGTACGCGCCGTTCGCGATCGCGGACGGCGCGCTCGTCGTGGCGCTGAGCGGCCTCGCCGCGCACGGCCGGCATCTCCGCGCGCGCAGCGACGCCTCGCTGCTCCTCGTCGAAGAGGCGCTGCCGGGTCAGGACGCCTACGCTCGCGCGCGGATCACGCTCGCCGTCAACGCGTTCGCGATCGCGGACGAGGTGCGGCGCGACGCCGGCTGGGACGCGCTCGGCAAGCGTCACGGTGCGACGATCGCGGTCCTCGCGGGGCTGCCGGATTTCACGCTCTTCGCGTGCGTCCCGACCGCGGGCCGAATGATCCTCGGCTTCGCCGCCGCCTACGACCTCGACGCGGCGGAGCTCGCCGCGGCGCTGCGGAGCGCGGCGTGAGCGGCGGCCGCGTCGTCTCCGTCAACGTCGGCGGTCCCGCGCTCGTGGAGGGCTTCGGACGCACGTACCGCACGGCGATCGGGAAGCGTCCGCTCGCCCGTCCCGCGGCGTTTCGCGGCGAGTCGGTCGAAGGCGACGTGCAGGTCGACCGGAAGCATCACGGCGGGTTCGATCGTGCGGTCTACGCCTACGCCGTCGAGGATTACGCGTTTTGGAGCGAGCGGCTCGAGCGGCCGCTCGAGCCC
>CAZZZK010000220.1:0-4651 GCA_964658555.1 Vulcanimicrobiota bacterium
TTCGAGCGGTTCGAGCGGCCGGAGGTCGATCATACCACCTTCGCCTTCGTCGGCACCGGAAGCGACTCGTTAGCCAGGTGGATAACGGGTGGCCTGCGCGAACGGCTGTCGGCGACCGGGCTTCCGTGGGTACGATGCCGGGGTCTCGCCCCCATGAGGTGCTCTTGGCCGCCTACGCATATCTCCGCGCGATCGGCATCGGCTCGGTCGCCGGTCTTCGAACCGCGACCGCCGTCGCCGCGACCTTCGAAGCGATCGATTCGAAATGGACCGGGCTCGCGATCGCGATGGCCGTCGGAGAACTCGTGGCCGACAAGCTCCCGTTCACGCCCTCGCGGCTGAGCCCGCTCGCGCTCGGGGCGCGCATGGCGTCGGGCGGCTGGAGCGGCGAACGGCTCGTGCATCGCTTCGGCGGGTCGGGAGGCGCGGGAGCCGCGCTCGGCGTCGGCGGAGCGCTCGCCGGAGCGTGGCTCGGCTACACGATTCGGGCGGCGATCTCGAAGCGGATCCCCGATCCCTTCGTCGCCCTCGTCGAAGACGGCATCGCGATCTGGGGCGCGCGCGCCGTTACGGCTATGCCGCCTCGGTAACGATCGGCGAATCGACCGAAAACGCCGCTCCGTCGTGATCGCGGCGGACCGATTCTCCGAGCGTCCGCGCGGCGTGCGCCTCCGAGCCCGCGATCACGCGCTTTTCCTCGGCGTTGTCGTACGCGGGGTCGTACGCGAGCGCGCCTCGCATGCGGACGGCGGGGTCGACGGTCGCGTGATCGAGTTCGTGGCCGAGCCCGAGTGCCGGCGATTGCGCACCGCCGCTCGTGGTGCGCAGGGCGCTGTGCGGATCCCAGAATACCGTGTTGCGCGACGGATCGAAGCGATCGTTTCCGTCGCGCACGATCTTGAGGTAGAGATCGTGCGGGGCGTGCTCGGCACGCGAGATCACGTCGGCCATGCGCGAGTCGCGGCTCAGATACGCGCTCGCCGCGGTGAAATCGCGATTCGCGGAGGCCGGGACGATCAGGCTGCCGTGCGCGATCGTTCTCGCGGGATGCGGCCGGACGGGAACGTGAGGAGCGGCCGGGCGCGAATGCGCGTGCGGCTCGAGAGCGGCGAGTGCGGGCACGAGAGGATCCTCCGAAGCGGGTTATCTCTCTCTCGCGACGAGCGGTCCGGCCGGCAAGCCGCTGCTCGGATTTTGCGATCCGTGGGTACGCCGCGCATATGAACAACAACATGCTTCGAGCGCTCGGACTCGGCACGCTCGCCGTCGCGGTGAGTGCCACGCCCGCGCTCGCAAAAGGCCAATCGGTCTTCAACGGAATCGTCCGGCACGTCTCGACGAACAACATCAAGGTCTACGATCCCGCCTCCAAGCAGACGCTCGGTTTCGCGATCGCGCCGAAATTCAAAGCCGTCTTCGAGAACGGCAAGCAGACGACGCAAATCGCGGCCATCCATCCGGGTCAGTACGTCAAGGTCTACTACGATCGCAAACTCCTCGGTCTCGCGCACGCAGACCGGATCTATCTCCTCGATCAATCGAATCGGCGCGTCGGAAAGCAGTGACCGCGACGCTTCCCTCGCCGCCGCGCCGGCGAGGGAAGCGAACCGTTTCCAAGCCGGAGGCGGTCTCGCACTTGCAACGCATCGCTTCGTTCCCGTACCGTTAACCGGTCGAGCATCGCGGCCGGCGTTCGATCGCCGCTTCCGGGACTGCCCCGTCGAACGCGCTCGAACGTATGAGGTACCGATGAAGAAACTGATCAACGATCCGGCTCACGTCGTTCCGGAGATGCTCGCCGGGATCGCATCGCTCTCGCCGAGCGTCGCCTTGCTCGACGGCTACGACGTCGTCCTGACGGCGGACGCCGCGCAGCGCCGCGAACGCGAAGTCGTGCTGATCTCGGGCGGCGGGAGCGGCCACGAACCCGCGCACGCCGGCTACGTCGGTGCCGGGATGCTCGGCGCCGCGGTCGCGGGCGACGTCTTCACGTCTCCGACGGTCGACGCCGTCCTCGCGGCGATCCTCGCCGCGTCGGGCGAGCCGGGCGCGCTGCTCGTCGTCAAGAACTACACGGGCGACCGGCTGAATTTCGGTCTCGCGGCCGAACTGGCTCGCGCCCAAGGGCGCCGCGTCGAAATCGTGGTCGTCGCGGACGACGTCTCGCTCCCGGGCGACGGCGACGTCCGCCGCGGGATCGCGGGGACGATCTTCGTGCACAAGGTCGCGGGCGCCGCGGCGGCCGCGGGTGCGCCGCTCGCCGAGGTCGCCCGGATCGCGCGCGAGACGGCGGCCGCGCTCGGCACGATGGGCGTGGCGCTCGGCCCCTGTACGGTGCCCGCCGCAGGCGAGCCGAGCTTCACGCTCGACGAGACGGAGATCGAACTCGGCCTCGGCATCCACGGCGAGCCGGGCGTGCGCCGCGCGACGATCGCACCGGCCGACTCGCTCGTGGCCGAACTGATCGACACGATCGTCCGCGATCGCGTGCTCGGGACGGGCGCGCGCGTCGCGCTCCTCGTGAACGATCTGGGCGCGACGCCGCCCATGGAGCTCGCGATCGTCGCGAACGCGGCCCTGCGCGAGCTGACGCGCCGCCGAATCGTCGTCGAGCGCGCCTATGCGGGCCGGTTCCTGACCGCGCTCGAGATGCCCGGCGTCTCGCTGACGTTGCTCGACGTCGACGACGCGCGGCTCGCCGCGCTCGACGCGCCGACGAGCGCCGCCGCCTGGCCGTCCCATCCCGACGCCCGCGTCCGGCCCGCGGCGACGCCGAATCGCGTCTCGCCCGATCCGATCGCGAGCGCGGACGGAGCGGCACCCGCCGCCCGGGCGACCGATATGCGCGCCGTCCACGCGGCGTTCGAAGCGGTCGCCGAGACCTTCGAGGAACACGAGCGCCGACTCACCGAACTCGACCGGCCGGTCGGGGACGGCGATATCGGCATCAGCCTCGTCCGCGCCGCGGAAGCGCTCCGGCGCGTCGCCTCGACCGCGAGCGAGAGCGATCCGGCGAGCGCGCTCTTCGCCCTCGCCGCCGACGTCCGACGCGTCGTCGGCGGAACCACGGGTCCGCTCTACGCGGCGTTCCTCGTCCGCGGGGCGCAGCGCGTCCGCGACGGCGACGCGACGAGCGCGCGGACGTGGGCGGAGGCGTTCTCGGCGGGCTGCGATGCGATCGGCGAGCTCGGCGATTCCAAGCCCGGCGACCGGACGATGCTCGACGCGCTCGTCCCGGCGGCGGACGCGTTCCGCGCCGCCGTCACGACCGGCACGCCCGTGCGCGAGGCGTTCGCGGAAGCGGTCCGGGCCGCGAACGCGGGCGCGGACGGAACCGCGCGGATGCTCGCGAAGCGCGGACGCGCGCGCTATCTCGGCGAGCGCGCGCTCGGTCACGTCGACCCGGGCGCCGTCGCCGCCGCCCTCTGGATCGCGGCGGTCGCGGACGGCCTCTAGGCGCGCAGCCGCCTGATCGCGCGAGCTCGCCGCAGGACCGCGCCCGTCCGCTCCGAGCGGCGCAAGAGGTACAGCATCGTCCCGAGCGCGTTCGCCGTCGCATCGGTTTCGGCGGCGAAATAGGCGAGCGCGTCGCCGGAGACGTCGCGCGCGAGCGCCTGCTGCGCGTCGCGCGGCGAGGGCAGCGCCGCCGGCAGCGACGTTCCGCGCAGCGCCGCCGAGAGCGCGGCGAGCGTGGCGGCGTTCGCATCGACGTACGTCGAGACCGCGGGCGGCAGCGCGTCGAGCGTGCCCGCGAGCGCTTCGAGGCGCAATCCCGCGAGCACGAAGCGATGCGCGGACGCGAGTACGCCCGCGTAGATGTCGACCTCGTGTCCGCGCTTCGGTTCCGCGCGCATCCGCACGATCGAGGCCTCGGCGTTGGTCCGCGCCAACCGCGCGGCCAGCCGGATCGCATCGAGCGCTTCGCCGTCCGGCCCCGCGCCGCGGACCATCCGCGCGACGATCGCGCGCCAATACGCCGCGTAGGCGTCGAGCATCGCGGCGAGCAGCGCGGGCCCGTGACGGCGTTCCCACGTCGGCCAGAGCAGATAGAACGCGAGCGCGACCGTCCCGCCGATGAGCGTGTTGATCGAGCGCTCCTCGATCGTCGTGCCGACGCGCTCGCCGACGAAGGCGAGGAACTCGACGACGACCACCGTGACCGACATCGTGAGCAGGCCGTAATGCGGCCGCCCGATGCTGCGCATGCCGAGGACGCCGACGAAAACGAGCGCGATCCGTCCCGCGTCGCTGCCGTGCGCCGCGCGGTCCAGCAGCGCCGCGAGCACGATCCCGATCAGCGTCCCGGCGATCCGCATCACGCCGCGCGCGAGCGTTTCGGAGAAGTCGGGTTTGAGTACGAGCGCGGCCGTCATCGGGATCCAATAGCCGTGCGGGATCGCGAAGCCGCGCTCGATCGTATCCGCGAGCGCGACGCAGGCCGCGAGCCGGAGCGCGTGACGGAACGCCGTCGATTCGAGCGAGACGTTCGCGCGCAGCGTCGCGAGCGCTCCGCGCAGCGGCGGGAGCGGAACCCGCAGCGCCCCGCGCGCGAAGGTGACGAGGCCCGTCCGCGCGCGAATCTCGTCCGCGGCGCCCGCCGCGGCGCGGAGCTGACCCGCGATCGCGTCGATCGTCCGTTTCGCGGCGGTCG
>CAZZZK010000221.1:0-4616 GCA_964658555.1 Vulcanimicrobiota bacterium
GCTCACCGGAGCCGCGCTCGACGGAGCCGCGGCCGCCGGATCGTCGCTCGCAGCGTCGATCGGCGTTCGATCGATCGACGTACTCGCGATCGCGAAGAGCACGATCGCGAGCGCTCCGGCAACACCTCTCATCGGCATACGTTTCCCCGCATGTCGGGCAGGTTCGCCGCTCGGCGATCGGTCGCCGGGCGCGCCTCGACGGCACCCTCGGCGCGCCGCCGCTCCGCGCACGTCGCCGCCGCTTCCGCAACGCGCCGCCCCGGCCGATGCGCGGTCTTCCATGCCGCCGAGGAAAGGGAGCGAGCGCGGCGTCGAAGCGCAGGGCGTGCCCCTCTTCGAGACCCTTCTGGTTCTGCTGCTCGCGGCGATCGTGCTCTTGCAAGTGAGCCGGCGAACGGGATTGCCGTATCCGGCGGTGCTCGCGGGGGCGGGCGTCGTCGTCGGATTTATCCCGGGCGTCCCGAACGTTCCGATCGATCCGGGCGTCGCGCTCGCGCTCTTCGTCGCACCCGCGATCATCGAAGCGTCGTTCGATTTTCCGGTCGGCGCCGCCCGGCGCTTTTGGGGTCCGCTGATCGCGCTCGCCGTCTTCGGCGTCGTCATCACGGCCGCGGTCGTCGCCTGGCTCGGCACGTGGTATCTCGGCCTGCCCGTCGCGGCCGCGCTCGCGCTCGGAGCGATCGTCGCCCCGCCCGACGCGACGGCGGCGACGGCGGTACTCGGAGCCGTTTCGATTCCGCGCTCGTCGGACGCCGTGCTGCGCGGCGAGAGCCTCTTCAACGACGCGACGGCCCTCTTGCTCTTCAGCGGCGCGCTCGCCGTCGTCTCGAACGGCGGACTCGACCCCGCGGTCGCCGTCCATCTCGCGCTCGCGGCGCCCGGCGGCGTGCTACTCGGAATCGCGTTCGCCTTCGCGATGCGGTACGTCACGCGCTTCGTCGGCGACTCGCTCGGTGCGAATCTCTTGCAGTTCGTGAACTGCTTTCTGCTGTGGATCCTCGCGGAGCGGCTGCAGCTCTCGGCGGTGCTGTGCATCGTCGCGCTCGCGATGACCGTCGCGCGGACGGCGTGGCGCGAGACCTCGACGCGCATGCGCAATCACACGAACTCCGTGTGGCGCTCGGTCGTCTTCGCACTCAACGTGGCCGCGTTCTTCCTGATGGGCATGCAGGCGCGAACGACGATCGCGCACATGCGGCCCTCGCAGCTCGATCGCGCGTTCGTCTTCTCGGCGATCGTCGTCGTCGCGGTCATCCTCGTGCGCCTGGCGATCGTGATCGCGTATAACCGCGCGCGGGCGCTCGTCGAGCGATCGCGCGGGAACGACGAACCGGCTTCGCTCGCGCAGGGAATCTTCGTCGGCTGGACCGGCATGCGCGGGATCGTGACCGTCGCGACCTCGTTCGCGTTGCCGGCGAATTTTCCGCAGCGCGATACGATCGTGCTGACCGCGTTCACGGTCGTCGTCGCGACGCTCGTGCTGCAAGGTCTCACGCTCAAGCCGCTCATCCGGATCCTGCGCCTGGACGAAGGCATCTCGCTCGAAAAGAAGCTCGCGGCCGTCTACGCCGAGCTGACCGACGTCGCGCTCGAGACGCTGACGGATCGCAGCGGCCCGGAGGTCGACGAACTGCGCGTCGCGCTCGAAATCAAGAAGAACGCGCCGACCGATCCCGCCGCCGCCGAGCAGCTCGAACGCAGGCGCGAACTCGGGCTCGCCGTCATCGAAGCGCAACGCGAACGCCTCGGCGAACTCCAGGCCGATTATCGAATCGGGCCCGACGAATTCGATGCGATGGAAGAGGCACTCGATTGGCGCGAGCTCGCGCTCCTGCCCGACGACGCGCGCCGCCTCCACGAAGGCTAACGCGCCGAGCCTACAGCAGCGGGACCCCCGCGCCGAGCTCCGGTGCGAGATCGCCGCGGATGCGCGGGTCGTCGAAGATCTCGATCGCCCGCATGTACGCGCGAAAGCCGGAGCGTTCGTAGAACGCGAGCGCCTTCGGGTGGTCGAGCGTGCACGTGTGCAGCCAGAAGCGCGAGATCGGCCGCGACCACGCGCGTTCGATCGCACGATTCATGAGCACGCGTGCGGCGCCCGTGCCGATGAGGCCGGGAACGACGCCGAAGTACACGAGTTCGCATTCGCCGGGTTCGCGAAAATCGAGTTCCGCGAGGCCGACGTCGCCGTCCGCGCCGTGCAGCGCGTACATCTCGACGTTCGGATCTTCGACGATCGCCGACAACTCGGCATCGTCGAGGCGCAGCCGCGTCGCCCAAAGCTGCGTCCCGCCGATGCGTCGGTAGACGTCGCGATACCAGGTGCGGCTCGGCGCCGCTTCGTGCCGCACGGTCCATGCGTGCCCGGGCGCCTCGGGCCGCAGCGGCGGCCGCGCGCGCATCTCGACGTACGTGACGACCGCCGCGAGCTTGCCGGGCGGTACGGGATGATAGCCGTCGGGGATATGCACGGTTCGGATCGTTCCCGGGACTTCGAACGGCGCTCCTGTATCCCGGGCGTGCTCGGCCGCTCCGGCGGCGGCCGGACACCGCGAAACGGAACGCTCCTTCGGGACGCGAATCCGTTGGTGTGAGACGCGCGATCGAGGCCGCACTCCTAGCGATCGCCTTCGTCGCGAGCGGCTGCATCGCGGGCTCGGCGGCACCGGCGGACGACGAGACGGAGGCCGAGACGATCGCGGGCGGTCCGTGGCCGGCGGGGCCGTACGTGCCGTGCGCGCCCGGCATCGTAACGTTCGTCGGACCGCGCCTCGAAGAACCGCCCGGGACGCCTCCGGCGGAACGTTTCTCGAGCGGCGTCGGCGTCGAGATCGCGATCCCGAGCAAACCGCGATTCCTCAACGGTCAGGCATTTCCGACGGCGCGCGTCGTGCACTATCAAGGCGATGCGGGCAACGCGCTGATGGCGAGCGAGAAGCGCGGCGATCGCGTGCAAGTCTGCTTCGTCGCGTTTCCACATCCGTTGCGAGACGCGAAGACGAAGGCGACGATCTGCGATCCTGCGACCGACTTGCGCGGAATGACGTATCGCATTTACGATTATGCGAAGCACGCCGCATACGCCGGCCCGGATTCGCAGCACTCGTGCGGCGGCGCCTGACGCGCGTCGGCTGCGGCGGACGGCGGAACGGCGACGGCCGGAGCGATCCGACCGCGAATGCGGCGGCTTCCGCCGATCGCCCGATCGCTCGTAGCAGCGCGCGCGGCGGCTCAGCGCGAAGGTGGATCGCCGCACTTCGCTCCGAAGCGAGCGAGCCATGACCGAGCACCCGCCCGGAATCGCCGAAGGCGCCTTCCACGCCTACTTCGTCTACGACGTCGGCGACACGATCGCACTCGGCGGCCTCGATACGGTCGCGGGCGAGGACGTCTCGCGCGCACCGCTGCTGTTGCGGCGCGAAGCGTCGTCCGGGTTCATCGAATTTCCGGAGCCGCCGATCGTGCTGCGCATCGCGACGCCGACCTCGAATACGCGCGTGCGCGCGAAGATCTTCGATTACGGCGTCATCTCGATCCGTCTCACGCTGCCCTTCGCGGGGAGTTGGCTCGCGTTCGCGGCGTTCACGCGCCGTCTGCGCGTCGATGCGGAACTCGAGAGCCTCGCGCGGGCGACGCTCGATAGCGTACTGATGGAGATCGGCGCGGCCGTCGACGATCCGCACGAACCGCTCGTCGAAGATTTTTTCGTCTTCGAAGTCGGCGCGTTCGACGTACCGACGAGCGGGCCGCACCTCGTCTCCTCGCTCGCGAGCGAACTCGCGAGCCTCGTCCTCTGCGAAGAACGCGAGCTCACGAAGGGCGAAACGATGGAATCGCTGCGCGTCGCGTTCTCCTACTTCGACGACGATCTCACGGTCGTCCAGTGGGACACGGCCTTCGTGTACGATCGCGGCGAGAGCGCGCGCAACACGCTCGATATCCTCGAATTCGCCAATTCACAACTCGTCGAGTTGCGCACGTACGACGCGCGACTCGACGCCGAGCTCGATACGATCTACAAACTCGATCCGCAGCCGACGTCGCAGCGGCGCCTCGGGCGGCGCGAGGCGCAAGAGGCGGCCGATCGGCTGCGGTATCTCATCGTCGACATCGCCGAACTCACCGACCGCGCGTCCAACGCCCTCAAGATCATCGGCGACGCCTATTACGCGCGGCTCTACCGCGGCGTCACCGGGCGCCTCGGCCTCGCGGACTGGCAGCGCCAGATCGATTCGAAACTCGCGACGGTCAGCGAGATCTACCGCTTCTTCAGCGATCAGGCGCAGACCGCGCGCAGCGAATTCCTCGAAGTCGTCGTCATCGTGCTGATCGCGCTCGAGATCGTCATCGGAATCTTCGCGCTACGGCATTAGAGGCCGATCGAATGCAGTAGGTTCTGAACGTCGTTCTGCGAGAGCGTCACCGCGTCGAGGGTTTTCTTCGCGTGGGCCTTCGCGGTCGGATTCGCTCCGCACGCCACTTCCATCTTCGCCATACCGCTCTCGCGATCGAGCATCGCGAGCATCCCTTTGAGATAACTCGCGTCGACGCTCTGCTTCGCATCGGGAGCCGTCGCGTTCGGACGGTCGCCCGACATCGTATGGTCGCCGGACATC
>CAZZZK010000222.1:0-4612 GCA_964658555.1 Vulcanimicrobiota bacterium
GATCGAAACTCCACGCTTCCGCGACGATCGGTTCGCTGATCAGTTCCGCCACGACACGTCTCCGTTCGCCGCGCGCGCCGTCACGCATCGATCCGATCGGCGCGCCGGAGTGCCGGGAAGGCGGCACCCCAGAGTGCGATGACGGCGAGCGTGCCGAACCCGCCGACGACGACCGCCGGCACGACGCCGATGAATCCGGCGAGCGTCCCCGATTCGAATTCGCCGAGCTCGTTCGAGGCGCCGATGAACACGTTCTCCACGGCGTTCACGCGGCCGCGCATTCCGTCCGGCGTTCGCAGCTGCACGAGGCCGTTGCGGATGACGACGCTCACCATATCGGTGCCGCCCGCGATCGCGAGGAGCAGCAGCGAGAGCGGCAGGCTGCGGGAGAGGCCGAAGCCGATCGTCGCCGCGCCGAATCCCGCGACGACGAGCAGCAGCGTCGAGCCGACGTGCCGTTCGAGCGGCCGGCGCGCGAGGGCGAACGCGACGAGTGCCGCGCCGACCGCGGGAGCGCTGCGCAGGGCGCCGAGCCCCGCCGGCCCGATGTGGAAGACGCCGTCGGCGAACGCGGGGAGCAGCGCCGTCGCCCCGCCGAAGAGCACGGCGAAGAGATCGAGCGAGATCGCGCCCGCGACGACCGGGTGCGAGCGCAGGAAGCGTAAGCCGTCGAGCGCGTCGCGCAGCGTCGGCGGTTCGAGCGTCGTATCGCGCTCGATGCGCAGCAGCACCACGAAGAAGGCCGACGCGAGGAGCCCCGCGGCGGAGACGCCGAGCGCGACGGGCGTCCCGGCCGCGACGAGCGCGCCGCCGAGCGCGGGACCGCCGATGACCACGAGTTGCCGCAGCGACGAGTACGTCGTCTGCACGCGGACGTACCGGTCCGCCGGGACGATGCTCGGCAGCAGCGCGCGCTCGGCGGGCGTCGCGAACGCACGCGCCGTCCCGACGACGGCGAGGATCGCGAGGTAGAACCCGAGCGCGTCCACGCGGGCGAGGATCGCCAAGACGAACGCCCCGACCGCGAGCGCCTCGACGAGTGCGCCGCCCGCGACGATGAGTCGCCGCTCGTGGCGGTCGCAGAAGACGCCCGCCGGCAGCGCGAAGACGAACGTCGGCACGAAGAGCGCGAGCCCGACGAGTCCGAGATCGAAGGCGCGGTGGTGCAGTCCGAAGACGTACCAGCCGACCGCCACGCCCTGGATCTGATAGCTGAGATCGCCCGCGAGCAAGGCTGCAAAAAAGTTCCGCGTGTTGCTCCGGGTCGAGGCCATCGTTCGATATCCCGTGGCCCGGCGCGCGGCGCCTGCGCCCGCGCAATGAACCCGAAGCTCGGGTGCCTAAGCCCCGTTCGATGCTTACGATGCCCCTGACGCCCGACGGCGACCCGCAGGAGACCCAAGAGTGGCTCGAGGCCCTCGACGGCGTGCTTCGGCACGAGGGTCCCGCGCGCACGCAGCAGCTCGTCGAGCGCATCGTCGAACGCGCGCAGAGCGGCGGGGCGCCGGTCGAACTCGGCGTTCAGACGCCGTACGTGAACACGATCCCGCACGGCCTGCAGCCGCGGATGCCCGAGACGTTCGAGATCGAGACGCGCATCCGGCATTTCATCCGCTGGAACGCGATGGCGATGGTCGTCCGCGCGAATACGGACGGCGCCGAGCTCGGCGGCCACGTCGCGAGTTTCGCATCGTCGGCCACGCTCTACGACGTCGGCTTCAATCATTTTTTCCGCGCGCCCCGCGAAGGTTTCGGCGGCGACCTCGTCTTCTTCCAAGGGCATTCGGCGCCGGGCGTGTACGCGCGGGCGTTTCTCGAAGGCCGGATCTCGGCGGAGCAGCTCGGCCGCTTCCGCCAGGAGGTCGACGGCGGCGGACTGCCGTCGTATCCGCATTCGTGGCTGATGCCCGAGTTCTGGCAATTCGCGACGGTGTCGATGGGGCTCGGCCCGATCCAGGCGATCTACCAGGCGCGATTCCTCAAGTACCTGCATAATCGCGGCATCGCGAACACCGAGGGCCGCAAGGTCTGGTGCTTCCTCGGCGACGGCGAATGCGACGAACCCGAATCCCTCGGCGCGATCGGCGTGGCCGCGCGCGAGCAGCTCGACAATCTGATCTTCGTCGTCAACTGCAATCTGCAGCGGCTCGACGGACCGGTGCGCGGGAACGGCAAGATCATCCAGGAGCTCGAGCGCGCGTTCCGCGGCTCGGGATGGAACGTCCTCAAAGTGATCTGGGGCCGCGGCTGGGATTATCTGCTCGATCGCGATACGAGCGGGAAGCTCGTGCAGCTGATGACCGAATGCGTCGACGGCGAGTATCAGACGTTCAAGGCCAACGACGGCGCGTACGTGCGCGAACACTTCTTCGGGCGCTATCCCGAAACGGCGGCGCTCGTCGCCGATTGGACGAACGAGCAGATCTGGGCGCTCAACCGCGGCGGTCACGACGCGGCGAAGGTGTACGCGGCGTACGACGCGGCCGTCAAACACACCGGGCAGCCGACGGTCGTCCTCGCGAAGACGATCAAGGGATACGGGCTCGGGAGCTCGGGCGAAGCGCAGAACATCGCCCATCAGCAGAAGCACATGGATCTGCAGGCGATGCGCGCGTTCCGGGATCGCTTCGCGATCCCGATCTCGGATGCCGAGCTCGCGAACGTGCCGTTCGCGAAGCCCGCGCCCGATAGCGACGAGGCGAGATTTCTCGCTGAGACGACGCGAACGCTCGGCGCCGTCCCGCAGCGGCGCATGTACGCATCGGCCTCGCTCGAGGTCCCGCCGCTCTCCGCGTTCGACGCGCAGCTCAAGGGCTCGGGCGATCGCGCGATGTCGACGACGATGGCGTTCACGCGCGTCCTCTCGACGCTCGTGAAAGACAAGGTGCTCGGAAAGCGGATCGTGCCGATCGTCGCGGACGAGTCGCGGACCTTCGGGATGGAAGGCATGTTCCGTCAGCTCGGGATCTACTCGCATCAGGGCCAGCTCTACAAACCGCACGACGCCGCGCAGTTGATGTATTACCGCGAGGACGTCGCGGGCCAGATCCTTCAGGAAGGCATCAACGAGGCGGGTGCGATGTGTTCGTGGATCGCGGGCGCGACGAGCTACTCCACGAGCGACGAGCCGATGATCCCGATGTACGTCTTCTACTCGATGTTCGGATTCCAGCGTATCGGCGATCTCGCGTGGGCGGCGGGCGACATGCGCAGCCGCGGCTTCCTCTTCGGCGGCACCGCCGGCCGCACGACGCTCAACGGCGAAGGGCTGCAGCACGAGGACGGGCACAGCCAGAACTTCGCGGCGTTCATCCCGAACTGCGTCTCGTACGATCCGACCTTCGGGTACGAGCTCGCGGTGATCGTGCGCGACGGCCTGCGCCGGATGGTCGCCGAACAGGAAGACGTCTATTACTACATTACGGTGATGAACGAAAACTACGTCCATCCGCCGATGCCCGAGGGCGCCGAGGCGGGGATCGTTAAAGGACTGTACTTGTTCCGCGCGGCCGACGCGAAGCCGGAGATGCGGCGCGTGCAGCTCCTGGGCTCCGGGACGATCCTGCGCGAGGTGATCGCGGCGGCCGAGATCCTGCACGAGCGCTACGGCGTGGCGGCCGACGTATGGAGCGCGACGAGTTACAACGAACTGCGCCGCGACGGCCTCGCCGTCGAACGCTGGAACATGCTCCATCCGGGCGATACGCCGCGCGTCCCGTATCTCGCCGAAGCGATCGACGCGTCGCATCCGGGGCCGATCGTCGCCGCGAGCGACTACGTGAAATCGCACGCGGACGGTATCCGGCCGTTCGTCGACCGGCGCTTCCACGCGCTCGGGACGGACGGATTCGGGCGCAGCGACCATCGTCACAAGTTGCGCGGCTTCTTCGAGGTCGACCGGCGCTACGTCGCGCTCGCCGCGCTATCGGCGCTCGCGGCCGAGGGGCGAATCGCGCGTTCCGTCGTCGCCGCCGCGATCGCGGAGTTCGGGCTCGACCCGGAAAAGCCCAATCCCGTAACGGTGTAGCATGGCGCAAACGATCGAGATCCGCGTACCGAACATCGGCGATTTCGCCGGCATCCCCGTCCTCGACGTCCTCGTCGCGCCGGGCGATACGATCGTCGTCGACGATCCGATCGTCACGCTCGAATCCGAGAAGGCGACGATGGACGTGCCGTCGCCGCAGGCGGGCGTCGTCGAGAGCATCGCCGTGAAAGCGGGCGACGTCGTCTCGGAGGGATCGATCATCCTCGTCCTCGCCGCATCGAGCGCCGCGAGCGCGACGAACGGGTCCGTCGAAACGGCTTCGGCGCCCGCGCCGAACGGAGCGGCGACGGCCGCATCGTCCCCGCAGCCGAACGGCGAAGCCGCGGTCGCGAGCGACGCCGCCGCCGCCGTCACGATCGAACTGCGCGTGCCCGATATCGGCGGATTCGACGACGTGACCGTGATCGACGTGTTCGTGAAAGCGGGCGACCGTGTCGAGCGCGAGTCGCCGCTGATCGCGCTCGAGACCGATAAGGCCACGATGGAAGTGCCCTCGACGGACGCGGGCGTGATCGGGACCGTCGCCGTCACGATCGGCGATCGCGTCTCGCAAGGGACGCTGCT
>CAZZZK010000223.1:0-4600 GCA_964658555.1 Vulcanimicrobiota bacterium
CAGCGTTGTTCTGCTGCGTCGCGCCGAGCTCGACGGCGCGCGCCGCGGCAGTCGCGTCGCCGCGATCGAGATGGATCTTCGCGGCCGCGTCGTAAGCGGCGCGGGACTCGTCGGTACGGCTCTGACTGCCCTCCGCCGCCGCGAGACGCATGAGCAGCCGCGCGCGACGGACGTCGTCGGTTGCGAAACCGATGGCGCTCGCGAAGTATTCGCTCGCCTGCGCGAACGCGTTGAGCGCGAACGCCGCCTCGCCGGCAGATTCGTTCGCATCGAGGGCCCGTTCGACGTTCGCGGCCGCGGACCAGTGGTAGGCGAGTTCGTCGATGCGGTCGCCGCCGCCGGGCGACGCTTCGATCGCGAGCGCGATCCGCTCGTGAATCGGCCGACGCGTCGCGAGCAAGACGCCTTCCACGAGCGCCCGTTGGAGCAGCGCGTGATGGAATCGAAATCGAAGCGGAACGACCGGTTCTTCGACGAGCACGTTTCGCGCGCACGCGCGCGCGAGATGCATCGAGATCGAATGCGCGTCACGATCGAGCACGACCCCGAGCAGCACCGGATCGAACCGGTACCCGAGGATCGCCGCATGAACGAGGACGTCGCGATCGTCGTCGGTGACGCGTGCGAGACTCGACTCGAGGGTCGCGCGAATCGTTCGCGGGAGCGATCGCGTTTTCGAGCGGGCGGCGAGTGCGTCTCGTACGAGCTCTTCCACGAATAACGGATTGCCGCCGCTCGAGCGTTCGATATCGCGCCGGACGGCCGGTGCGAGCGAGCGGTCGTTCGAGACGAGGCCGACGAGCGTCGCCGTCTCGTCGGGCGTAAGCCGCTCGATCGGGACGAAGCGAACGGTACGCTCGCGCTGCAATCGCGCGAGCGTCGAGCCGAACGCACTCGCTTCGTCGACGCGATCGTCGCGCAGCGATATCAGGAAGAGTAAGCGAATCGACCCGATCGACGAGGCGAGGTAGCGCAGTAATTCGAGCGTCGCGGCGTCGGCCCAGTGGATGTCTTCGATGACGATCACGGTCGTGCGTTTCCGAGCGACGAGCGTGAAAAAGGCTTCGATCGCGACCAGGAGATCGGCTTTTCCGAGCTGCGTCGCGCTCGGCGTCAGCGCGGCTGCGATCGACATCCGCTCGACGGCCTGCACGACGTACGCCGGTGCGAGCCGCAACTCGTCGCGAGTAGCGACGGCGAGCTTCGAGACGATCGCCCGAAACGGGCCGAGCGGCTGACGCGCGTGTTCGAAGCATTCGGCGCGCACGAGTCGCGACGATCGGCCGGACTCTTCGGCGGAGCAGAACGCCTCGAGCAGCCGCGTCTTGCCGATGCCCGCTTCGCCGTGGACGACGACGATCGAGCCGCGGCCTCGCCGCAGCGCGTCCCGATGATCGCGCAGCAGCGATATCTCACGTTGTCGACCGACCAACGGCGCGGAACGACGAGCCTCGTCAGCCACATCACGGCTTTAGCCGAGATTCCGCGCGCTTCCCTTCGAATGACGCGCACAGTCGCGCTTCGATGCGATCGATCGTTCGCGGCCGTTCGATTCTCCTCGACCGCCGTATCGCTTCGACTACTCGCGCCGGTACGAGCCGCTCGCGTCGACGGAGAGGCGGGTCGAGCCGACGACGATCGAACGCAGCCGATGCTCCCAGGCCGCGATGACGGTCAGCACGACGGGTTTCAATCTCTCGAAGAGCGTTCGCGCGCGCTGCGAGACCGAGAGCGAATCGCGCATCCACGCCGGGTGGTCGCCCGGCAGACGATGGCCTCCGTATCGATCGTCCGGATCGTTCGCGACGCCGGCGATCGCGACGTTCGGAAGCGCGAGCGGCGCGAGCCCGGACGTCGCAGGCGGCTCGCTCTCCACGCGCGCTCTCATGCGCTCGCGACGGTGCGCCGCAGCCGCTCGAGGGCGCCGAGATGGAGCTGCGAGATGCGCTGCGGCGAGACCGCCATCCGCGCGCTGATCGACAGCAGCGTCATCTCGTGCGTGTAGTGTAATGCGACGATGCGGCGCTGACGTTCGGGAAGCAACGCGATCGCTTCCGCGATCTCTCGGCTCTTCGCGAGCGCTTCGACCCGAACGCTCGGATCCGAAGCGTCTTCGACGAGGGCCCGGCACGCGGGCGGGAGCGCCGCATCGAGCGAGACGGCACTCTGCCGATAGGCCGCGATCCTCGCACGCCGCAGACCCGGATCGTCCCGCTCGAGTTCGCAGAACGAGGGCATCGTGCCGCGTTCTTGGGCGAGTGCGAAGCGCTTCGCTTCCGCGAGCCGCATCGTCCGGCGGACGCGTTCGGAGACGGGATCGACCTTACGCAACCCGTTGAGCATCGCGCCGACGACGAGCCGCCGCGCATACACCTCGAGCGTCGCGCCGCGGGTCTCGTCGAAGGTATCGACCGCACGGATCAGCCCGATCGAACCGTCGCCGACGAGATCGTCGAGATCGGCCGAACCGACGACCCGAAGCACGCGACGCGCGAGCCGGCGCACGAGCGGCAGCAAGCGACGGATCGTCGCTTCTCGCTCGTCGATCGCTCCGGCGGCGGCCGACTCGCTCACGGCACACCTGCTTCCGTCCGCGCGTCCGGCTGCGAGAGCGCGATCGATCGTTCGAAGCGATCGGCGCCGCCGCGTTCGCCGCGCACCATCGCCTGCGTCGCGACCCCGACGACGAGATCGCCGTAATACCCGATCGCCGCGGCAAGCGGTTTGAACGCCGCCGCCATGAGCAGCGCGTCGAATCGCGCGGCTACCTCTCTCGCGCGCGACGATGGCGGCGCGGCGTTAGGAACGGTGGAGATTGTTTGCGATGCGCAGCATCTCATCGGCGGCTTGAACTCCCTTCGAATTCGCCTCGTAGGCACGTTGTGCGGCGAGAATCGCCATCATGGATTCGATGATCGAAACGTTCGATTTCTCGAGCATCCCGAACGATATCGTCGGATGCCGCTCGCCGCCGGCGGCGAGATCGTGCGGATCGCCGGACGCCGGCGTCGCCGCGAAGATCGCGGAGCCGACCGGGCGCAGACGTTCCGGCGCGTCGAACGTCGCGAGCACGATCCGGCCGAGCACCGCGGTCGTACGGCCGCCCAGTTCCGCCGTCACGCGGCCGTCGGCGGCGACGTCGACGCGTAACGCGGCCGTCGGAATGCGGACACCGGCGAGCCGCCACCCTTCGGCATTGCGCAGCGTGCCGTCCGGCGCGCGGGCGAACGCACCCGCGCGCGTGTAGCCGCGCTCTCCGTCGCGCTCGATCCGAAAGAAGCCCGCCCCGTCGATCGCGACGTCGAAGGGGCCGCCGGACTTTTCGAGTTTGCCCGCCGTGAAGATACTGCGCGAACCCGTCGCGGCGGTTCCGAGTTCGGCGTTCCCGCCGATCGCCGCGAAGGTCGCCTGCGCGCTCTTGAAGCCGATGACGTCGGCGTTCGCGAGATTGTCGGCGACGACGTCGAGATTCTTCTGCTGCGCCGCCATACCGGTCGCGGCGGCGAACATCGCCCTATTCACGACTTGACCCGCGCGACGTCGTCGGCACTCTTCTGGCGCTCGTCGTCGAGCGCCGAAAGCGTCTTCTGCGCCGTCTCGAAGGCGCGCTGCGCGGACAGCACGTCGACCATCTCGCGCACGGCATCGACGTTCGACCCCTCGAGGAAGCCGCTCTCGAGCGTCGTACCGGCCCGCAGGCGAATGCGTCCGCGTTCGACGCCCGCGTCCCGGACGATGCCGCGCGAGTCGATCGTCGCGTCGGCGCTCGCGACGATCGGGCCGCGCGTGCCCATCAGTACGGCACCGCGCTCGTTCGCGAGTTCGCCGCGCGCGTTGCGCTCGAACGATCCCGAGCGCGACTCGCGAACGACGCCCGACGCGTCGCGAACGGAGAAGCCGCCGCGGCCGACGATCGCGAGATCGAACGTGCGGCCAGTCGATGCGAGCGGCCCCTGCGCCGTATCGCTCGCACTCGATGCGACGACGCCGCGGTCCGTCAGCCGCGCGTGCGTGACGTGCCGTTGAAAGCCCGCAGTCGAGACGTTCGCGAGATTCGATGCCGACACGTCGAGCCGGCTCTTCGCCGCATGCATGGCGCTCGCCATGAGTTCGATACCGTCCATGTCTCGATTCTGAACGGCGAGCGTTGCGCTTCCGTGATCGATTCGTTACGAGATCGCACCGATTCCGAACGGTTCTCGCCCGGTGACGAACGGTCGGTGTTTCGGCCCGAAGCGACCGGCTTCGAAAACGATGACGTCGCCCGTCGGAACGATCGGTGACGACACGGTCGCCGTTTTCAACGAGCCGACCGACCCGGGACCGGCCGTCCGACGCAGCTGCGACGGGCGCCGTCCCGCGACAACGCTCGTCGCGAACGCTTAGGGATTTCCCCCATACCGCCCCGGACGGCGCGGCCCCATACTGGTCGGGAACTCACGTTCTCAAGGAGGCCGTCCCGTGCAAATCGACGCGCGCCGAGTTACGCTCGGTCTGACATTCCTATTCATCGGACTCGCCGGCTGCTCGAGCAATCAATCGCCGCTCTCCAACATAAAAGAGGGGCCGCCGCTTTCGTACACGTCTCCGACGCCGGCCG
>CAZZZK010000224.1:0-4597 GCA_964658555.1 Vulcanimicrobiota bacterium
CACGGCGACCACGGGATCCTCACCGTACGCGATCGCGCCGTGCGCCGTCTTCGCGCTGCGCGTCGCGAAGAGGCCGGGCGCGAGGACGGCGTAGCGCCGCGCGTTAGCCGGCATAGGCGGCGGCGGGTTCGCGTTCGACGACGCCGAGCCCGGGCGCGGCCGGGAGCGTTATCTTTCCGCGGTCGTAGGCGACGCCCGCGAACGGGTCGCTCGCCGTCAGGAACGGCCCGTCGAGATCGGCCCAGTCGACGAGCGGCGAGAGGTGCGCCGCCGCCGTCGTGAGGATCGCGCTCTCGACCATGCAGCCGAGCATCACGTGCAGCCCGAGCGCGCGCGCCGTGTGGATCATCGCGAGCGCGCCGCGGATCCCGCCGCACTTCACGAGCTTCACGTTGATGCCGTCGACGCATCCGGCGAGCGCCGGCAGATCGTTCGCGTCGCGCGAGTCCTCGTCGGTGACGATCGGGACGCGCGTGCGCTCCGAGATCCAGCGCAGGCGTTCGGGCGTGCCGGCGGGGATCGGCTGCTCGCAGAACTCGATGCCGAGCCGTTCGAGCGTCGCGCACTTCGTTACGGTTTCCTCGGGCGTCCACGCCTCGTTGGCATCGACGCGCAGCGTCCCCGAATAGCGATCGCGCATCGCTTCGAGCACCTCGATATCGCCCGCGAAGCCGAGCTTCACTTTGACGACCGGATGATCGCGAATCGCGTCGAGCTTCGCGAGCATCGCCGCCGGTTCGTCGATGCCGACGGTGAACGAGGTGACGGGGGTCTCCGCGGGATCGACGCCGAGCAGCTCGTAGAGCGGGCGGCCCGCGTCCTTTCCGACGAGATCGTGCAGCGCGACGTCGAGCAGGCAGCGCGCGGCGGGCGGCAGGTCGGCGAGCAGCGTCTCCATCGCGTACGGCGTGTCGGCGCGCAGCCCGCGCTGCGCGAAGTACGCGCGCACCGACGCCACGCTCTCGCCGTAGCGCTCGGACGGCGCGCATTCGCCGAGCCCTTCCAACCCGTTCCACGCGAGGCGGCCGAGCGCGGAGTGGGTGTGGGTCGCGGAACCGCGCGCGATCGTAAACGTATGGACGAGCGGAAGCGCGAGTTCCGATAGTGCGAGCTCCACGCGCCCGAGGTTCCGCGGGTTCGGTGCGCTTCCTCGCGGGTGGAGCGGAGCGCCGCGGGGCACGACATGGAGATGCCCGCTCGACACGGTACTTCGATCGTCTGGTTCCGGCGCGACCTGCGCCTGAACGATCACGTCGCGCTCGCGCGCGCCGCCTCCGAAAGCGAACGCGTCGTCTGCGCGTTCGTGCTCGATCCGGACCTGCTGCGCGGCCCGACGATCGGCGCGCCGATCGCCGCGTTCTTCTTCGACGCGCTCGCGTCGCTGCGAAGCGATCTGCGCTCCTTCGGGAGCGACCTCGCGCTGCTCGAAGGCGATTTCGAACGCGAGCTGCTCGCGCTCGCGAAACGCGTCGGGGCGGACGCGCTCTACTACAATCGCGACTACGAGCCGCACGCGATCGCGCGCGACGAGCGCGTGACGCGGGCGTTCGAGAAAGCCGGCGCGGCCGTCTCCGCCTCGCTCGATCACGTCTATTTCGGAGCCGACGAAACGCTCAAGGACGACGGCGAGCCGTATACCGTCTACACGCCGTTCAAGCGCCGATGGCTCGCGCGCGACGAGGACGATCGTCGCGGCGCGGTCGACTCGCACGGGCGCGCGAAGAAAAAGTTCGCGACGCGCGCGGCGATCGGAACGACGCGCGACGTGCCGGCGCCGGACGCGTTCGGAATGACGCCGCCGGAGCACGCTCGGGAGAGCGGCGAACGGGTCGCGCGAGCGCTGCTCGACCGGTTCGTGTCGAGCGGTGCGATCGAGGCTTACGCCGAGGCGCGCGACTTTCCGGCGGTCACCGGGACGGCGCATCTCTCGCCGCATCTGCGCGCGGGGACGATCGGGATCCGCACGTGCGTCGACGCCGCGCGTGCGGCGCGTCACGATCGGCGCGGCGCGGCGGCCGCCGGCATCGAGACGTGGCTCGGCGAGCTCGTGTGGCGCGACTTCTATCAGCAGATCCTCGCGAATTTTCCGCGGGTCGCGACCGGGCCGTTCGACGAGCGCGCGACGAAGCTTCGGTACCGAACCTCCGAACGCGAGTGGGAAGCGTGGTGCGCGGGGCGCACGGGATATCCGATCGTCGATGCGGCGATGCGGCAGATCAACACCTACGGCTGGATGCACAACCGGCTGCGCATGATCGTCGCCTCGTTCCTGACGAAAGACCTATTGCTCGACTACCGCCGGGGCGAAGCGTATTTCGAGCAGCATCTCGTCGACGGCGATAAGGCCGCGAACAACGGCGGGTGGCAATGGTCCGCGTCGACGGGGACCGACGCGGCGCCGTATTTTCGCATCTTCAATCCCGTGACCCAGAGCAAGCGCTTCGATCCCGACGGCGCCTTCATCCGGCGTATGGTGCCCGAGCTCGCGCAGATCGCGGGCGACGCGATCCACGCGCCGTGGACGCTCGCGCCGCTCGACGCGCGCGCCGCGGGCGTCGCGCTCGGCGAGACGTATCCGATGCCGATCGTCGATCACGCGGAAGCGCGCGTGCGCGCGCTCGCCGCGTACGCGCCCGTGCTCGGCAAGGCGTCGAAAACGGTGTGAGCCCGGCGAGTGTAACATCCGATCGCTATGTGGGTAGTAGCATGAAGCCTAGGCGAGCAGGCAGTGCTCGCGCCTCTGAAAGGAACGATCAATGGGACTCAAAGATGCGCTGAACAACGCGGTCGATAGCGTCAAGGATGCCGTCGCGAACGCGAAGGATGCCTCGAGCGAAGCGGGCCACCGTACGGCCGCGGAAGCCGAACAGGCGAAGCGCGATGCCGCGGGCGACAATCTGACGCTCGGCGAGAAGGCCGGTTCCGTGTTCAATCAGGCGAAGCACAACGTTCAGGCGGAGGCGGACGCCGCGAAGCAGGACGCGCGTAACGCGACCTAACGCACCGCGATCGCGAGAGGGCCCGCACGTCGAGAGACGTGCGGGCTCTTTTTTTTCGGCCGCGAATCGTGCGATGTGACCGAAACGACCGCTCGTGCGTCGGCATTCGCGTGAGCGAGCCGTACGCAGCGATGACCGGACGCGCGTGAACGCGTGGACGACGATCGCGTTCTCGTCGCGGCGGCGCGTCTCGGCGATCGCGGCGCGAGCGAGCGGCTCTTCCAGCGGTACGGCGGGCTCGCGTACACGACGGCGCTGCGATTGCTCGGCGATACCGCCGAAGCCGAGGACATCGCGCAAGAATCGCTGTTCCGGGCGCATCTGCGCTTACGCGAACTCCGCGACGACGGCCAGTTCGGCCCGTGGCTGCGCCGGATCGCCGCGAACCTCAGCGTCACGCGTTTGCGCCGCCGCGGACGCCTGCGATTCGAATCGCTCGACGATCCGCGGCCCGCGCGCGACGGCCGCAGGCCGCGACGCGAGTTCGTCGACGAGCGCGCCGGCAGCGCGGAAGAGCGCGCGCTCGAGCTCCTCGATCGGGAAGATATTCAGGCGCTCCTCGCGCGACTGCCCGTCGACCAGCGGACGGCCGTCGTCCTGCGCGACCTGTACGACTACGAGATGGCCGACGTCGCGGCGCTCGTCCGCTGCGGGCTCTCGGCCGCGAAGATGCGCGTGAAGCGCGGCCGCGCCGCGCTGCGCGAAGCGATGAATCAGCGAAAGGAATCCGACCGATGACGCACGATCCCGGACACGATCTCCCCGCGCCGCCGAGCGTCGCCGCGAAGGCCCTGCGCGCGCTGCGCGAACGGGAGTCGGCCGCCGCCGTCGTCAACGAGATCGGCGCGCTCGTGCAGACGATCGGTCGTGCGGTCGGCGCGATCGTGTTCGGGCGGCGCGCGCCGTGAGCGACTTCTCGTCGACGTTCCGCGACGACGTCGGGCAGATCGCGGCCTACCTGCCGCATCTCGCCGCGGCCGTCGTCATCGCGCTCGTCGGGCTCGGCCTCGCGTGGCTGCTCGGCGTCGCCGCGCGTTCGGTCGCGTTGCGCCTGGGCCTCGACTCGTTCGGCGAGCGGCGCGGCCTGCAGGACGATCTGCGGTCGGTCGGCGTACGCGTCGGCCTCTCGCGGGCGCTCGGCCGTGCGGTCGCCGCGACGGTCGCGCTCGCGACGCTCGTGCAGGTCGTCGACGCGCTCCAGCTCGCGTCGCTCGCCGAAGCGCTGCGCGGGCTGCTCGCGTACGTGCCGCATCTCTTCGTCGCCGTCGTCATCCTGATCGCGGCCGTCGTCATCGGGAACGTCCTCGGAGACGCGGTAACGACCGCGGCCGCGCGTTCGGGCGTCCGCGGCGAGGCGACGCTCGGCATGCTCGTGCGCGGCCTCGTCATCGTCTCGGGCGTCCTCACCGCGCTGCAGCAGATCGCGATCGACGCGTCGTTCATCTTCGACGTCCTGCTCGTCGTCCTCGGCGGCGTCGCGCTCGCCCTCGCGCTCGCGACGGGCTGGGGGGCGCGGCGATTCTTCGAAAACGTCGCGGCGGCGCGCTACGTCGAGGAGAATTTTCAGCTCGGCGACGCGATCGTCACGGACGAGATCG
>CAZZZK010000225.1:0-4560 GCA_964658555.1 Vulcanimicrobiota bacterium
CGCCCGCGGCGGCGAGATGTTCGCGCAGCGCGACGATGTTGCGGCCCGAGATGAGCGCCTTCGCGCGCTCGAGGGCGGCGCGCTCGAGGTCGAGCGCGGCGAGCGCCCCGTCGACGATCGCGACGTGATTGATGTCGAACATCGCGTCGCCGAGGCCGAGCGCGTCGACCGCCTCGACCGCCGTGAAGAGCGATTCCGCGTCGGCGTCGAGGCTCTGCGGCCCGATGAGTTCGACGCCCGCCTCCGTCGATTCGCGCATCCGGCCCTCTTGCGGATCCTCGTAGCGATACGAGGGCGCGAGGTACGAGAGCCGCAGCGGCAGCGGCGCGTCGCGACGAGCCGCGCGACGGGCGTCGTCATCTCCGGGCGCAAGGCGAGCTGCGTGCCCAAGCGATCCGCGAAGACGAACGTCTTGCGCGCGAGCTTCTCCCCGAGCCCCGCCTCGAGCGCGTCGAAGCGTTCGAAATTCGGCGTCTGGACCTCGTCGTAGGCCCAGCGCTCGAAGACCGAGCGCAGCACGCCTTCCACCGCGCGTTTGCGATGGAGTTCGGCTGGGAGCCAGTCGCGCGTCCCGGCGGGAAGCCTCATGCGACGGGCGCTTCCCAGACGCTGCGCGCGCCGAAGATCGCTTCGAGTTCGCGGCGCACGTACGCACCCGTGCCGAGGCCGCGCGGCATGCGTTCGTGCACCGGTCCGACGTGGATGACGACCGGCACCGCCCCGGGGGACTCTGCGACCAGCCGCGCGAGCGCGTCGATCTCGCTCTGCACGGTCGCCTTCACGTGCCAGCCCTGCGACGTTCGGGGCGCCTCGCGGCGCTCGAAGGCCTTCACCTCGTTGACGGTCACGGAGAGTTCGACGGGTGCGTCGTCGCCGACCGCGGCGCCGCGCCGTTCGCGGAAGCGGACGCGGCCCTTGATGGTGACGATCGCGTCGACGACGAGCGAGGCTTGCAGCTGTGCGTAACTCTTGGGAAAGACGATGCACTCGACGCTGCCGCTCATATCTTCGAGCGTCGCGACGAGCATCTGCTGCTGCGACTTCGTCATCGTGCGCCGTACCGCAATCAGCATGCCCGCGACGGTGACGAACGAGTCTTCCTCGACCGCGCGCAGATCTTTGACGGCCGTCGCGCCGCCGCGCGCGAGCGCTTCGGCGACGTCCGCGAGCGGATGCCCCGAAACGAAGATCCCGAGCGTCTCCTTCTCCCAGCCGAGCTGCTCGAGGACGGGCGGCGCGGGAAGCTCCCGCAGCTGCGGCTTGAGCGTCGCGTGTTCGACGACGTCGCCGAAGAGCGAGAACTGGCCCGAGGCCTTATCGCGCATCGAACGGCTCGCCGCATCGAGCGCGCCGTCGAGCGCGTCGAGCTGCTGCGCGCGGTTGCCCGGCAGCGTATCGAGCGCGCCGCACTTGACGAGCGCTTCGAAGACTTTTCGGTTCAGCAGCTTCGTATCGATCCGGTTGACGAAGTCGAAGAGATCGACGAACGGGCCCTCCTCGCGCGCGGCGAGGATCGCGCGGACGGCACCTTCGCCGACGCCCTTGATCGCCGCGAGTCCGAAGCGGATGTCGTCTCCGACGACCGTAAAATCGAAGTTCGATTCGTTGACGTCGGGCGGCAGGACCGAGAGTCCGACCTTCTTCGCATCGTCGATGTACTCGACGAGCTTATCGGTCTTGTCCTTGACCGACGTCATCAGCGCCGCGAGATACGCCCGCGGATGATTCGCTTTGAGATACGCCGTTTGATACGCGATCCACCCGTACGCGACCGCGTGCGATTTGTTGAATCCGTATCCGGCGAAGGGCTCGACGAACGCGAAGATCTCGGCCGCGAGTTCGGACGTGATTCCGATGTGCGCGACGGCGCCCGTAATGAATTTCTCGCGATAGACGGGGATCTTCTCTTTCTGCTTCTTCCCCATGACCTTGCGAAGTTCGTCCGCCTGCCCCATCGTGAAGCCGGCGACGTCGCGGGCCATCTGCATCACCTGCTCTTGGTACGCCGCGATCCCGTAGGTCGGGCCGAGGATCGGCTCGAGGATCGGATGCAGATATTTGATCTGCGTACGGCCGTGCTTGTTGCTGATGTACTGCGGGATCCAGTCCATCGGGCCCGGACGGTAGAGCGCGACGAGTGCGATCACGTCGTCGAGTTTCGTCGGTTTGAGTTCGGAGACGACGCGGCGCATGCCGTCGGATTCGAGCTGGAAGACGCCCGTCGTCTCGCCGCGGCCGAGCATCTCGAACGTGCGCGCATCGTCGTCGGGGATCGCGGCGAGATCGAAGTCGGGCTTCTCGACGCGCTTGATCTCGTCTTCGGCGTTCTTCATCACCGTGAGGTTGCGCAGGCCGAGGAAGTCCATCTTGAGCAGGCCGATGCGCTCGACCCAGCCCATGTCGTATTGCGTGTTCACGTCGTCGTCGCCGAGCTTGATCAGCGGCGTCATGTCGACGAGCGGATCCTTCGAGATGACGACGCCCGCGGCGTGGGTCGACGCGTGGCGCGCGAGCCCCTCGATCGACTTCGCCGTGTCGAGCAGATGCTTCGTCTGCGCGGAGCCGTCGTAGAGCGCGCGCAGCTCCGG
The DNA here is from genome assembly GCA_964658555.1 of Vulcanimicrobiota bacterium. GTDB lineage: Bacteria > Vulcanimicrobiota > Vulcanimicrobiia > Vulcanimicrobiales > Vulcanimicrobiaceae > CAZZYZ01. The sequence continues at coordinate 2,589 of CAZZZK010000225.1, forward strand.
AATCTGCGCGAGCGCCTTCTCGATCGAAAGCCCTTGCGGCCCGCTCGGGATCAGCTTCGCGACGCGATCGACGTCGCCGAGCGGCACCGCGAGCGCGCGGCCGGCATCGCGTACCGCGGCGCGCGCGGCCATCGTTCCGAACGTCACGATCTGCGCGACGCGGTCGGAGCCGTACTTTTCCGTGACGTAGGCGATCACTTCGTCGCGCCGCTCGACGCAGAAGTCCGTATCGATATCGGGCATCGAGATGCGATCGGGGTTGAGGAAGCGCTCGAAGATGAGATCGAATTTGATCGGATCGAGGTCGGTGATCCGCAGCACGTACGAGACGAGCGATCCGACCGCCGATCCGCGGCCCGGACCGACCGGGATTCCGCGGTCGCGCGCGTATTTGATAAAATCCCACACGATGAGAAAGTAGGAGGGGAAGCCCATCGCGTTGATCACGCCGAGTTCGTACTCGAAACGCTCGCGCAGCGCCGCATCGTTCGCGACGCGGTCGGGGCCGTACCGCGCGAGCAAGCCGATCTCGCAGACTTCGCGCAGATACGTCTCGGCCGATTTCTCGACCGGCGCGAACGAGAACGCCATGAGACCCGTCGCCGCCGCCGGCTCGTCCTGCGGAACCGGATAGAGCGGGATGTTGAATTGCTTCTCCGGGATCTTGATGTCGATCCGGTTCGCGATCGCGATCGTATTGTCGCACGCGTCGGGGACGTCCGCGAACAGCGCGCGCATCTCTTCCGAGGACTTGACGTAGAACTCGTCCGTCATGAATTTCATGCGGCTCGTATCCTGAACGGTCTTTCCCGTGCCGATGCAGAGCAGCACGTCGTGCGCCTGCGCGTCGCCCTTATTGAGATAGTGCGAGTCGTTGGTCGCGACGAGCGGCAGGTTCATCTCGCGCGCGAGCGTGATGATCCCGTCGTTGACGACGTCTTGCTCGGGGATCCCGTGGCGCATGATCTCCATGTAGAACCGGTCGCCGAAGATATCGACGAACGATTGCGCGGCCTGCCTCGCCGCGGGCGCGTCGTTGCGCAGGAACGGTTGCGCGACGAGCGACGACATGCAGCCCGAGAGGACGATCAGCCCGCGATTGTGCTTCGCGAGCAGTTCCATGTCGATGCGCGGCTTGTAATAGTAGCCTTCGAGGAAGCCCTTCGAGATTAGCGCGACGAGGTTGCGGTAGCCTTCGACGTCGGCGGCGAGCAGCGTCACGTGTGCTTCGTCGCGCACGGTGCGATCGAAACGTCCGCGCGGTGCGATGTACGCTTCGCAGCCGACGATCGGCGTCAGCCGATGGTCGCGCGCCGCGTAGTAGAACTCCATCGCGCCGAACATGACGCCGTGATCCGTGAGCGCGACGCCGGGGGCGCCGAAGTCGTGGCTCCGGCGGCACAGGTCTTCGACGCGGCACGCACCGTCCAAAAGCGAATACTCGCTGTGAACGTGCAGATGAACGAACGAAGACACGTAGTTCGGAATTCCTCGAGCGGTGCGGGGGTCGACGTTTTCCCCGACTCGGGGACGCGCCCTCCGTGCTCCGGGTGCCGACCGAGCTCGGAGACCGGTCCGTCCGCTCGTGCCGAGGCTGCGGCGACCTCACTCACGTAGTAGGGCGCGATGCGCTTTCGTCCGATCGTCACCGCTCGTATCGTTCTCGTTGCCGCGGCCGTCGGCGCGCTCGCGTGCTCGGCGAGCGCGGGCGGCCTGACGCGAGCCGACCTCGATCCGTCGGTGCGGCCGGCGACCGACTTCTATCGCTACGCCGTCGGCGGCTGGCTCGCTCGCAATCCGATCCCGGCGGACCGGACGCAGTGGGGCTCCTTCGATCAGCTGGAGCAGACGAACGAGGTGCGGCTGCAGGCGATCGTCTCCGCGCCCGAGCTCCTGCGCGCGCCGGGCGGCAGCGAAGCGAGGAAGATCGGCGACCTCTACGCCGCCTGCATGGACACGACCGCGATCGATA
>CAZZZK010000226.1:0-4500 GCA_964658555.1 Vulcanimicrobiota bacterium
TCGCCCCCCGCGCAGCCGGCCGTCGCGCTCCCGGTCGATCGGCGCACGAATCGGCAGACGAGCGCGCTCGCGGCCGCGGCGCACGCCGCCGAGAAACACGAAACGCGCCAGGCGGGCGATCCGAACGGCAGCACGTGCGCGAACGCCCAGCCGCCGAGCACGAAGAGCGGGAACCCCGTCGGATGCGCGATGCCGGGCAGGTTCGCGACCGTCTGCAGCTCGCCCGTATCCCAGAACGCCACGCCCGGATCGAGCGAGGCGACGTAGAGCGCGAGCGGGGCCGCGAACGCGATGCTCTCGGCGATCGCGCCGGCTCTCGTGTGCTGCACGACGGCGACGTTTTGGCCCGGCGGCCGCCATCGCCTCCGGCGCCGCGCGACGGCCGCGCGTGTGAGGGCGCGCACACTCGGCGACGCGCTGCAGTGCTTCGCGATCGGCACGTCGTTCATGCGCAGACATGGCGGAGTTCCGAGGCATGTCGGCCGCGCGAGCGGCGACGCCGGCCGAGCGGGGCGCTTTTACGAGCGACGGCTTCGTCGTGCTCCGCGGGCTCTACGCGCCGAGCGACGTCGAGCGGCTCGATGCCGCGCTCGCCGCGAGCGAACGCTCGGCGGTCGCGGGCGATAACGATCGTCAGTTGCGGCGCGATTCGTTCTTCTGGCGGCGCTCGCCCGAGGTCGCCGCCTTCGCGTGCGATCCGCTGCTCGGCGCGGTCGCGGCGAGTTTGCTCGACGCGCGCGGCGTCCGCCTCATTCACGACGTGCTGCTCGAGAAGGCGCGGGGCCAGACGCCGACGCCGTGGCATCGCGATCGCGACTTCTGGTCGTTCGCGGGCCGCGGCGCGCTCACGATCTGGATCCCGCTGCGGCGCACGCCGCGACGCATGGGTCCGTTGCGCTACGCGCGCGGTTCGCATCGCGTGCGCGATCTCGGGCCGCTGCCGCGCAGCCGCAAACTCCTCATCCCCGCGCGATTCGACGTCGCGTCGTACGATCTCGAGGCCGGCGACGCCGTCGCGCACCATTACGCGACGCTGCACAGCGCCGGCCGCAACGCGACGAACGAGATGCGGCGCGCCTTCGCGATCCATCTCGTCGACGCGGACGCGCGCTACGTCGCCTCGAACGCGCCCGGCCACGTCGAACACGCGCGCCGCTGCGGCTGGGATACGCTGACCGACCGCGCCGCGTTCACGGACGAGATCGCGCCGAGGCTCGCCGCGCGGTAATCGTCCCACGCGCCGAGAACGTGCCGCGGGTGATCTCCACTCGCACGTCTCGTGTCGTCATCGCGGAACCGTTCTCGGAGACGGGCACGCGCGTGCTGCGCGATGCCGGGATCGACGTCGTCTCCGTCGTCGGCGAACCGCACGAGAGCCTCGAGCGCGCCCTCGCCGACGCCGACGGCCTCATCGTTCGCTCCGAGACGCGCGTCGATCGCGCGCTGCTCGCGTTCGGGCCGCGCCTCTCGGTCGTCGCGCGCGCGGGCGTCGGCGTCGACGCGATCGACGTCGACGCGGCGACCGATGCCGGGATCGTCGTCCTCAACACGCCGGGCGCGAACACGCTCGCGGCGACGGAGCAGACGTTCGCGCTGATGCTCGCGCTCGCGCGCCACACGGTCGACGCCGTCGCTTCCGTCCGCGCGGGCCGCTGGGAGCGCAAGCCCTTCATCGGCACGGAACTCCACGGCAAGACGCTCGGCATCGTCGGCCTCGGGCGCATCGGCGGTGCGATCGCGCATCGTGCGGCCGCGTTCGGGATGACGCTGCTCGCCGCGGACCCGTTCGTCACGACCGCCCGCGCGCAAGCCGCCGGGGCGGAGCTCGTGCCGCTCGGCGAACTGCTCGAACGCGCCGACGTCGTGACGCTCCACGTCCCGCTCGGCGCGCAGACGCTCGGCCTCATCGGACGCGCCGAGCTCGCGCGCATGCGGCGTCACGCGCTGCTCGTCAACTGCGCGCGCGGCGGGATCATCGACGAGGACGCGCTCTTCGAGGCGCTCGAAGCGGGGACGCTGCGCGCCGCGGCGATCGACGTCGTCGCGAACGAACCGCCGCAACCCGGCAGCAGCGGCGCGCGCCTGCAGCGGCACCCGCGCGTGATCGCGACGCCGCATCTCGGCGGCTCGACCGTCGAGGCGCTCGAGCGCATCGCGACCGAACTCGCGCACGACGTCGCGAGCGTGCTGCTCGGCGGTCCCGCCGCGGCGGCGGTCAACGCGCCGATCGCCGACGGGCCCGAAGCCGATTTCGTGCGCCCGTTCGTCGATCTCGCGTACCGGATGGGTCGCCTCTATCCGCAGCTCGCGAACGACCGCTCGCTGCCGCCGTTCTCGTTCGTGCTCGACGGCCGGCTCGCGCCGCTCGACGCGCGGCCGCTCGTAACCGCGTTCCTCTCCGGACTGCTGCAGATGACGACCGATCGACGCGTCTCGATCGTCAACGCGGACGCGATCGCGCGCGAACTCGGCGTGCGGATCGACGTTCGCGGCGAGGAGCGCGGCGACGGTTTCGCCGCGTCGCTGCACGTCGAAGGCGGCTCGACGTCGCTCGCGGGCACGATCGCCTACGGCGGCCCGCGCCTCACCGCGATCGACGGCTTCGACGTCGATGCCGTCCCGCGCGGACCGATGCTCGTCACGCTGCACCGCGACGTACCCGGCATGATCGGGAAGGTCGGAACGATCCTCGGCGCGGCGAGCGTCAACATCTCCGCGATGCAAGTCTCGCGACAGGACGCGGGGGGCGACGCGGTCATGGTGCTCGCGACCGACCGTCGCGTCGATCTCGAAACGCTCGAACGCCTGCGCGCCCTCGAGGGAATACGCGGCGTGCGCGCGCTCGAAGCGTGATCTGGCTCGCGCGTCACGGCGAGACGACGTGGAACGCCGAGGGCCGCTATCAGGGGCGGCGCGAGTCGCATCTCTCGGCGCTCGGCACGCGCCAGGCGAACGCGCTCGCCGCGTACTTCGCGGGCGCGCGCGAACGCGGAGACGCCGTTCCGGAGCGCATCGTCTCGTCGCCGCTCGCGCGCACGCGCGAGACCGCCGCGCCGATCGCATCCGCTCTCGGCGTCGCGATCGAAACCGACGAACGCCTCATCGAGATCGCCCACGGCACGTGGGAAGGCAAACTGAAGGACGAGATCGAGCGCGACGATCCGGAGCGCTACGCTGCCTGGCGCGCGACGCCGGAGCGCGTCGCCTTCGACGGCGGCGAGAGCCTCGACGACGTGATGGTACGGTGGCGAAGCTTCGCGGGCGACGCGTCGCTCGTCGACGGAACGAACGTACTCGTGATGACGCACGACGCGGTCGTGCGCTGCGCGCTGCTCGCGCTACGCGGCGAAGGCTCGGCGCGCTTCTGGGAGATGCGCGTCGAGAACGCGTCCTACGCGACGATCGAGAACGATACGACGCTACGCTTGCTCTCCGACTGCGAGCGCGCGCATCTGGCGAACGCCCGCGCGCCCTTCGAACGTCAGGCACTCTAAATGCGATGCGGAAAGGCCGCGAACGTTTCCCGCTTCCGATCGTCGAACCCGCGGGAGCCGCACGTTACATCGTCTTCGGGGCGGGCGGCGTCAACGCTTTCGGGGCCGGCGGCGTCAGTGTTTTCGGCGCGGCGGGGAAGACGATCGGCGTCGGCGTCGCGACCGGTTGCGGCGTCGGTCCGGGCGATGCGGTGCGGCGCCGCGGTTGCGTTTCGAAGGTCGTCGGCGGGAGCGCTTTGGGAAACGTGTAGGCGCCGAAGAGGATCCGTTCGCGCGCGGGCGTTCCGTCGGCGAGCGTGATCGACGTTTGGGCGCGCTGCACGAGCCAATGCGGGCCCGCACGATCGAACGCGATCTCGCCCGTTCCGCGCGCCTTCGGCGTGCGCACGCGGAAGCGTACGAGTGTCGGCAGATACGACCGCCCGTCGATCTCGACTTCGTCGACGCCGAAACTCTTCGCGGCGCGCTGTTTGACGTCGAAGACGTATTGCGGGCGCCCGGCCCGATCGGCGAGCCCGGCGAACGTAAACGTACTCGTCGCGGGGCGCGGCGCGACGTTCCCGACGGCGTAGCGATTCTTCGCCACCGCGAGCGTGCGGATCGTCGGCGGGTTGAGCGTGTAGCCGTCGACGATGCGCGTCTCGTCGCGCTCGCGCGTGCCGCTGCGATAGATGCGATGCGTCTGAACGAGATTTCGCAAGCCGAGCTGCTCGACCGCGTAGTCGAAGACGACGATCTTCGGTTCGCGGACCTTCGCGAGCGCCGCGGCGTATCGCGAGAGCACGACGGGCGCCGCTTCGCGCTTCCCGCCGACGGGCGGCCGCTTTCCCGCGGCCGTCGGAGCCGGTAGCGCGGTCCGCGCCGGCGTCGCCGGGAACGCGGCCGGCGGCGCGGCGGCGCGGGAGTGCGGCGGGTCGAGCGGGGCGTTCGCGCGTGCGACACCGGTCGCTCCCAGCGCGACCGCGAGCGAGAGCGCGATGCCGCGGGCGAAGCGCCGGGGTACGAT
>CAZZZK010000227.1:0-4468 GCA_964658555.1 Vulcanimicrobiota bacterium
CGACGCGACCGTATGCGGAGGCGTTCGCAGCGAGGATCGCTTCGAGCGCCGCGGGCTCGATCGCGACGCGACGGTCGAGCAGCGCCGTGCCGATCGTCCGGGTCGTGCGCGCCAGCGCGTCGAGCGACGCATCGATCATCGCGGGGAGCGGACCGCCCGAAAGAACGTCGTCGCCGCGATAGTCGCGCAGCGCGAGTGCGACGTCGCGCATCCCCGAGATTTGATCGAGCACCGTGCGCAGCGGTTCGTTTCCCTCGCCGTGCGCGGCCGCGAAGCTCCGCAGCGTCGATCGCGCCGTCGTCAGGGCGGTACCGTCCTCGACGTCGCGCGCGAGCGCGGCGCACGCCGTCGCGACGGCCCGCGCCTGCGGCGTCGTGCCCGTCGGCCGCGCGATCGCGGCGACGAACAAGACGACGAGTCCGCCGACGGCGACCGCGAGCGCGACGAGCGCGGCGTGCTGCAGATCGAGTGCCTGCCGGCCGAGAACCACGAAGACCGCGAGCGTGGTGATGCCGACCGTCGCGGCTTCGGCTCCGAGTACGATCACGAGTCCCGCGAGAAACGCCCACGCCGCCGCGATCGGAACCGCGAGCCATGCGATGCCGGTCGTGATCGAGCCGGTGAATGCCGCGAGCGCGCAGAGGACGGTCGCGATGAAGATCTCGACGAGCCGCAGCCGCACCGGCACCGGGCCGTCGGCCATCGCCGCGTTGAGCGTGCCCGTCGCGACCAGCACCCCCGCCACCGGTCCGTCGAGTGCGAGTCCCGCGCCGAGAGCGAGCGCGACGGCGAACGCATCGCGAAACGCGACCCGATTCGAGATCGACGTCGAGTCGAGCGTGAAGAGCTTCGCGACCAGCGTGCGAAGCGACGAGCCGTCGATAGCGGCTACGCTTCTCCGGACCGTCCGCGCACGCCGCCGAGCGCTCTCATCCCGGCGACGTTAGAATGCGGGAGTCGCTACGGCGTGCGGGGTGGGGGAAGCGACCGGAAAGCGCTCCGCGAACAGCGCTTCGTTCTCGAGAACGACGTCGGCCGCATCCTCGTCGACGTTGAAGCGAAGCAGCAGACGCTGACCGACCGACGGCCGCCCGAGCAATGCGTACGGTCGTTCGTCTTCGATGTCGGCGAGGCGGTTCGCCGTCGTCCCCGCATCGTGTCGTCGCAGCTCCTTTTGGTACGCTTCGAGTTGCGCTTCCGTGTGATTCGCGTGGTAGTCGAACGTCGGGGCGGGCCCGGGCTCGGTCGCGACGTGCGGCTCGCGATAGTGAAAGTCGACCGGCTTCGAATCCTCGGGGATGATACTCGGTTTCGAACAGACGGCCGGCGAGACGGAGCCCGAACACCAGATGAGGCCGCCTTGATGTTCCGTGCATCCCGTCGCATTGCAGAGGCCGGCGAACACGCTCGCGATCGGAAAGGCGATACCCGAGTTTCCGATCATCGCTTGTGGTTCGGACGTCGTCGCCACGTCGCGATGGGCGCGATACGGATCGCGGTACGTGGGTGCGCCGTACCGTGCGACGGCTTGGGACTCGTAATAGTGTACGGCGATCGCTTCGTGCGCGACGCGACGTTCCGGAGGTATCCGATCGACGAGGTGGACACGCGCGACGACCTGCGAACGTGCATCTCCGGCGACCGTCGGAAGAAACGTGATGCTGAGCCGGCCCGTAGCGGTCGTCGCTTCCCCGGCATCGACGCAGACGCCGTCCGGTACCGTTTCGGGCGTCAAATTATCGAGCGCGTGCACTTCGGGTTGGGTCAATCCGCCATAGCTGAAGCCGGATCGACAATTGTAAAACGTATACTTCAAGCCACGGGACGCGACCCCGCGAACGCCCGGCGCGTTGAAGGGCACCGCTCGCTTTTCGAGGATCGCATTCGCCGCATCGAGCGGCATGCCGAGCTTCACGCCCGCGACCGCGAAGCTCGACACGTCCGCAGCGATCGCGGGCTTCGAAAGAACGATCGTTAACGTTAGAACCGTTGCGAAAACGAACCGCATCCGCGTCGCAATACCCTGCTCGAAATGGCACTCCTGCAACGTCGATCCGCGACGTTGGATGGACGCCGCTCGTAAAAAGAGCCCCGCACTGCTGCGAGGCTCTTTTCATCGTTTCGATCGCGTCTACCACCGCGCGATTTTGTCTTGTTGCGCGGTGCCGGGCAAGGAGCCGAGAGGCGAAGCGTGCTCGTGCACGTGAGCCTCGCGGCGACGCAGCCAGGCGCCGCGCAACGCGACAAAATCACATCATGTCGTAGCCGCCGCCCATGCCGCCCATCCCGCCGCCGGGCATACCGCCGCCGCCGTTGCCGTTGGAACCCTTGGGCTCCGGCTTATCGGCGATGAGGGTCTCCGTGGTGAGGATCAGCGAACCGATCGACGCCGCGTTCTGGAGCGCCGAGCGCGTGACTTTGAACGGCTCGACGATCCCGGCGCCGAGCATGTCGACGATCTCGCCCGACATCGCGTCGAAGCCCTGACCCGGAGCGGACTGCTTGACCCGGTTCACTTCGACGGAGCCTTCGAAGCCCGCGTTCGTCGCGATCTGGCGCAGCGGCTCTTCGAGCGCGCGACGGATGATATCGAGTCCGATCTTCTCATCGACCGCGGTGTGCGCGCTGCCGTTGTTCGTATCGAACTTGTAGTTCTCGAGCGCCTTGAGCGCGTGGATGAGCGAGCTGCCGCCGCCCGGGATCATGCCCTCTTGAACGGCCGCGCGGGTCGCCGAGAGCGCATCTTCGATGCGGTGCTTCTTCTCTTTGAGTTCGGTCTCGGTCGCGGCACCGACTTGGATGACCGCGACGCCGCCCGAGAGCTTCGCGAGGCGCTCCTGGAGCTTCTCGCGATCGAAATCGCTGTCGGTCTCTTCGACCTGGCGCTTGATCATCTCGATGCGGCCCTTGATCGCATCTTCCTTGCCCTTGCCGTCGACGATCGTCGTCTCTTCCTTCGTGATCTTCACGGTCTTCGCCTGACCGAGGAGATCCGGGGTGACCTTATCGAGCTTGAGGCCGAGCTCTTCGCTGATGACGGTCGCGCCCGTGAGGGTGGCGATGTCCTTGAGCATCTCTTTGCGGCGGTCGCCGAAGCCCGGCGCCTTGACGGCGACGGTCGTGAACGTCCCGCGGAGTTTGTTGACGACGAGCGTCGCGAGAGCTTCGCCTTCGACGTCTTCGGCGATCAGCACGAGCGGTTTCTGGACCTGGACGATCTTCTCGAGCAGCGGGAGGATGTCGGCGATCGCCGAGATCTTGCGCTCCGTCACGAGGATGTACGGATCGGTCAGCGTCGCTTCCATGCGCTCGCTGTCGGTGACCATGTACGGCGAGATGTAGCCCTTGTCGAACTGCATGCCGTCCTTGGTCTCGACCTTGGTGTCGGAGCTCTTGGACTCTTCGACCGTGATGACGCCGTCCTTACCGACGGCCTGCATCGCTTCGGAGATCAGTCCGCCGATCTCCTTATCGTTCGCCGAGATCGACGCGACCTGAGCGATCTTCTCCGGGGTGTCGACCTTCTGCGCCATCTTTTCCATCTCGGCGACGGCGATCTGAACGGCCTTATCGATCCCGCGCTTGATGAGCAGCGGATTGCTGCCGGCCGTCACGTTGCGGAGGCCTTCGCGGATGATCGCCTGTGCGAGAACGGTCGCGGTCGTCGTGCCGTCGCCCGCGATGTCGTTCGTCTTCGAAGCGACTTCCTTGACGAGCTGCGCGCCCATATTCTCGAACGTGTTCGGGAGTTCGATCTCTTTGGCGATCGTGACGCCGTCGTTCGTGATGGTCGGCGAGCCGAATTTCTTATCGAGAACGACGTTGCGGCCCTTGGGTCCGAGCGTCACCTTGACCGCATCGGCCAGGATGTTCGCGCCGCGCTCGAGCGCGCGCCGTGCGTTCTCGTCGAATACGAGTTCTTTAGCAGCCATAATCGTTAAACTCCAACCGCGACTTTAGCGTCGGTGATGACGGACAGAACGTCCTTTTCGGCGATGATCAGATACTCTTTACCGTCGTCGTCCTTGTACTCGCTCCCCGAATACTTCGAGAAGACGATCAGGTCGCCGGGCTTGACTTCCATCGCGAGCTTCGTGCCGTTATCGAGCGTGCGGCCGGAACCAACCGCCACGACCTTGCCCTTTTGGGGCTTCTCTTTGGCGGTGTCGGGCAGGAAGACGCCGCCGGCGGTCTTCTCAGCTTGCTCGACGTGCTCGACGACCAGGCGATCGCCCAAAGGCTTCAAATTCACGATATAGCCTCCAATTTCTGATAAATATTCGGTTAGCACTCATGGCAGACTACTGCCAGCGCTGACGATATTAGCAAACTCCCCACGAGAGTGCAAGCCTTCGGCGGGCGCTTTCCGGCGGACGATCCCGCTCGGCCGCGGACCGTCGGACGAGCGCACGCGGCGCCCGCGCAGGGGCGGCGAGACGAGCCCCGGCGCGCGCCACCTAGCTCGTCG
>CAZZZK010000228.1:0-4428 GCA_964658555.1 Vulcanimicrobiota bacterium
CTGCCCAAAGAGATGGCGCTCGAACTCTTCAAGCCGTTCGTGATGAAGAAGCTCGTCGACCGTCAACAAGCGCACAACATCAAGAGCGCGAAGCGGATGGTCGAACGCGTCCGTCCGGAAGTGTGGGACGTGCTCGACGAGGTGATCCGCGAGCATCCGGTGTTGCTCAACCGCGCGCCGACGCTCCACCGTCTCGGCATTCAGGCGTTCGAGCCCGTGCTCGTGGAAGGCAAGGCCATCCACCTCCACCCGCTCGTCTGCACGCCGTACAACGCCGACTTCGACGGCGACCAGATGGCCGTCCATCTCCCGCTCTCCGCGGGAGCGCAGGCCGAGGCGCGCATCCTCATGCTCTCCTCGAACAACATCCTGCAGCCGTCGTTCGGTCAGCCGGTTTCCATTCCGACTCAGGACATGGTGCTCGGTCTCTACTACCTGACGTTCCAGAAGGACGAGTACAAGGGTCCCGCGCGCGGCGAGATCCCGGACGACGCCCTGATCTCGTCGATCGGTGAGGTCGCGTTCCGCGCGGGCCGCCACGGCGAGGACGTCGGCAGCAACGGATCCGCGAACGGCGTGGCCGTCGCGAAGAAGAGCTACCCCGTCGGCAACGGCAAGCCCGATTTCGAGCCGACGGAAGATCAGCTTCTGCCGACCTTCGGCGACGTCGCCGCGGCGATCATGGCCTACGAGTACAAGAAGATCGGCCTCCAGCAATGGATCCGCGTCCGGTGGAACGGCGAGCTGATCCGCACGACCGTCGGTCGCGCGATCTTCAATTCGGCGGTCCCCGCGGCGTGGAACGAGCCGTTCCGTAACCACATGCTCGACAAGACGGCGCTCAAGAAGCTCATCACCGAGTGCTACCGCCGTCACGGAAACGCCGAAACCGCGGCGTTCCTGGACGCGATCAAGACGCTCGGCTTCAGCTTCGCGACCCGTTCGGGCACCACGGTTTCGATCAGCGACATCGTCGTCCCCGATGCGAAGTACAAGATTCTCGACGACGCGCAGGGCGAAGTCGACAAGCTGCACGACTTCGTCGATCAGGGCTTCATGTCTCAGGACGAGCAGTACAACAAGACGATTCAGGTCTGGTCGAAGGCCTCGGAAGACGTCACGGCCGCGATGCAGGCCGCGCAAAACCCGCTCAATCCCGTCTTCATGATGGCGACCTCGGGCGCGCGCGGTTCGGTCTCGCAGGTCAAGCAGCTCGGCGGTATGCGCGGACTCATGTCCGACCCGTCGGGCCGCATCCTCGAGATCCCGGTGAAGGCCTCGCTCAAAGAGGGCCTCACGGTTCTCGAGTACTTCATCTCGACGCACGGCGCACGCAAGGGTCTCGCCGATACCGCGCTACGGACGGCGGACTCGGGATACCTCACGCGACGTCTCGTCGACGTGGCTCAGGACGTCATCGTCCGCGAAGACGACTGCGGAACGGCGCAGGGCATCACCGTGTACGACATCGGCGTCGGCAAGGAGATCATCGAACCGCTCTACGACCGGATCATCGGCCGTCGCGCGGCCGAGGATATCAAAGATCCCGAGAAGCCGCGTACGAAGCTCGTCGTGCGCGACGCCGAGATCGACGAGGAGGTCGCGAAGGCGCTCATCGACGCCGGCATCAAGACGGTGAAGATCCGTTCCGTGCTCACGTGTCAGGCGCGCGTCGGCGTCTGCGCGATGTGCTACGGCCGCAATCTCGCGACGGGCAAACGCGTCGATATCGGGGAGGCCGTCGGGATCATCGCGGCTCAGTCGATCGGCGAACCCGGTACGCAGCTCACGCTGCGCACGTTCCATACGGGCGGCGTCGCGACCGAGGACATCATCACGGGTCTGCCGCGCGTCGAAGAGATCTTCGAGGCGCGTAAGCCCAAGGGCAAGGCGACGCTATCGACGGTCGCGGGCACGGTGCACATCTCGGAAGAGAAGGGCAAGCGCGTCATGATCGTCACGGACGACGCGGGCGAAGCGCACGAATTCGACGTGCCGTACAACACGCGTTCGTTCGTTCAGGAGGGCGCGCGCATCGAGATGGGCGCGCAGCTCAACGAGGGCTCGCTCGATCCGCACGAGATTCTCGAGTTGCGTAACGCGAACGCTCTGCAGCAATACCTCGTCCAGGAAGTGCAGAAGGTCTATCGCTCGCAGGGCGTCGACATCAACGATAAGCACATCGAGACGATCTGCCGCGCGATGATGCGGAAGATGAAGATCGTCGACGGCGGCGATACGCGCATGCTGCCGGGGCAGCTCATCGAGATCGGGATCTTCACGGAAGAAAACGAGAAGATGGCGGCCGAGGGCAAGAAGCCGGCCGAGGGCAAATCGGTGTTGCTCGGCGTCACGAAGGCGTCGCTCGCGACCGAGTCGTTCCTCTCGGCGGCGAGCTTCCAAGAGACCACGCGCGTCCTCACCGACGCCGCGATCAAGGGCAAGCACGATCCGCTGCTCGGCCTCAAGGAGAACGTCATCATCGGGAAACTCATCCCGGCCGGTACCGGGATGTCGCGTTACCGCAACGTCATCATCGAGCCGATCGGTCAGGATCTCGACGAGGACGGCCGTCCGAAGACGGCGTTCCTCGAAGTGGATCTCGACGCCGAAACGGATGCCGGCTACGGCGGTTCCAAGCTCGTCAGCGGGTTCCAGGATCGCCGTCCGCCGCTCGAGCAGACGGTTCACTACGAGGGAGATTACGAAGGCGACGTCGCCGTCGTCGCTCCGCCGAAAACCTCGCAGTACCGCCCGAAAGGCATCAACCCCGAAGACCTGTAGGACGGGTTCGGACGGAAGCAGCAGAGCGCCGCATCGCTAGGATGCGGCGCTCTGCGTTTTCGTGGCCCACGACGCGTGCGAGAACGTTCGCTTCCCGTCGACGGTCCACGCGCGACCGAGCGACGCTGCTCGAGACGCCGAACGATTCTCCCATGGCGTTTCACGCAACGGATTCGCGATCGGATATCGCCTTCGCGGCCCGAAGCGCGGCGTCGCCATCGCCACGCCGCCTCGAAGCGCGGATGCTCAACGACCGTACCGTCGACGATCGACATGTGTGCGTGCGCTGAATCGTAGCGGTGCGGCCTTTTTATCTTCGATCGTGCGCGGCGTGCGGCGTTTGCACGAGCCGGCGATGCTCGGCGATCATTCGGATCTTTTTCGTCATCGGCAACGGCGGGAAAGAACACGCATGGCGACTCGAACCTCGGCGCTTCGGTACGAGCGTCCTATCGACGTCCGCCGACGTTTCGCACGTTCCCGTTTCCGACGCTCGCCGTCGAAGGCTGGGTACGACCGCTGCGATGGAATTCGACTTTACGACGATGCCGTGGTCCGACTCGTACAAGATCTTGAGCGGTAGCGTCGTCCCGCGGCCGATCGGGTGGATCTCGTCGCTCGGACCCGCGGGGACGCCGAATCTCGCGCCCTACTCGTTCTTCAACGTCGTCTGTGCGTCGCCGCCGCTCGTCGCCTTCGCACCGATGCGGCTCGAGGGCGGAGCGAAGAAAGACTCGCTCGCCAACGTCGAGCGCGAGCGCGAGTTCGTGGCGAACGTCGTCGTGCGCTCCGTGCTCCGGCAGATGGACGGTACGTCGGCCGAGCTGCCGGAAGCCGTCGACGAGTTCGTCGAGGTCGGCTTGACGGCGGCGCCGTCGGTCGTCGTAAAGGCGCCGCGCGTCGCGGAATCGCCGATCCATTTCGAATGCGTCCTGGAGCAGATCGTGCGCTTCGGCGACGGCGGCGAGGGTGCGGGCGAACTCGTGATCGGGCGCGTCGTGCACGCGCACGTCGATCCGTCGGTCATGTCCGACGGGAAGGTCGATCAGCAGAAGCTGCAGGCGGTCGCGCGCATGGGCGGCCCGTACTACGCCGTACCGGAACTGATCGATTTCAAGCGGCTGCCCCGCGAAAATCAGCGCTGAGCGTTCGCCGAGCGCTCGTCGCGTTAGAAGAAGTAACGACGGCGGGCGACGCGGAGCGCGTCGCGGAGCGGTTCGACGAGCAGCGCGCCGATCGCGCCGCTGAGGACGAGAGCACAGAGGTTGAGGACGTCGTGCATGATGTTACGATTTTCGGCTTTTTCCGTTCGGAGCTGAGCCTCCCGAACGGTCACTTCGAGGGAGCCGTTCGATGCGCTCGGAAGACCGTTCGGTGGAGTTTCTCGCCGAGCACGGCTCGTCGCAACGACCCGCTCGTCTCGGCTCGATCGCCATACGGATCGTCTTCCTGCTCATCGTGCTGCTGCCGATCGTCGCGGGCGCCACGTGGATCTACCGCTCGTCGTCGTTCGCATTTCGATACGAGCGCGAGGTTCGAACGGCGCAGAACCTCCGCAGCCGCATGATCAAGACGATCCTCTACGCGGATTCGGATCTGCGGGAGTCGCTGATCACCCACGAACCGCGATCCTACGCGGCTTAT
>CAZZZK010000229.1:0-4368 GCA_964658555.1 Vulcanimicrobiota bacterium
GGACGGGAGCGTCGCGCGCGCGCTCGCCGCCCGTCCGCTGCCGCCCGAGTTTCCGGCGGCGGCGCTCGTGCGCCCGGACGTCGTCGTCTTCGACGCACCCGACGGGACGCACGTTCACGGCCAATTCTTCGCCGCGCACGACGGTCGCGCGACGCATCCCGCGCTCGTGTTCGTGCACGGCGGACCCGAGCGCCAGATGCTCCCGACGTTCCACTATTTCGAAGCGTACGCGAATCTGTACGAACTCACGCAATATCTGGTCGCGCGCGGCTTCGACGTGCTCTCCGTGAACTATCGCAGCGGCATCATGTACGGTCACGACTTCCGCGAAGCGCCGCGGCGCGGCTGGCTCGGCGCGAGCGAGTATCAAGACGTTCTCGCGGGGGCTCGCGTCCTGCGCGCGCGCCGCGACGTCGACGCGAAGCGGATCGGGATCTTCGGGCTCTCGTACGGCGGATATCTCACCGCGCTCGCGCTCGCCCGGAACTCCGATATCTTCGCGGCGGGCGCGGACCAGGCGGGCGTCCACGACTGGACGAGCATGATCGATTCGTTCGGAGGCGGCGCGCGCGTCGGTACGCCGGAGCAGCGTGCGACCGCACTCGCCGCGTCGCCGCTCGGGTCGATCGCCGGATGGCGTTCCCCCGTCTACCTCGACCACGGCGACGACGATCGCAACGTCCCGTTCGCGCAAACCGTCACCCTCGCCGCGCTCCTACAGGCGCGCGGCGTGGACGTCACGCTGCACGCGGTTCCGGACGAACTCCACGAGTACACGCGATACGACGACGAGCTCGAGCGCTTCCGGCGAACCGCCGACTTTCTCACGTCGCGGCTCGTCGTGCCGTAGCGACCCGCCCGTCCGCAACGTGCGATCGCGGCACTTCGGCGGTCCGTCGCGACGCCGTCCGACTCTCTCCTGGTATCTGTCGAACGATCGCGTGGGACCGGATTTCGAGGTGCGGGTTAGGCGGCTTCGGCGATCCCGAAGTATTCGATGCGGCGCACGAGCGATTTGAAGCGGAAGGCATCGATGCTCGAGACCGAATCGTTCGGGCTCGTTTTCAGGCGAGCGGTGATCTTCGTCGTGAACCACGAGCGTTTCGCGTCGACTTCGATCTTGAGGCCGTCGTCTTCGGCTTCCGTGAGCCGTTTGTAAATCGCATCCGCGTCCTTCGTCCACACGCGGAGCGTGGTTTCGTCGGCTTCGATTTTTAGTTTGGTCGGGTGTGTCATGCGTTTTTTCCTTTGCAAGCTTCGAGAGCGAGCGTCACCGCTATGATACGCGTTCTCGGCTCACCGGAAAACGACTTAACACACCAAGTAAGTTTCGAGGGCGCGCGCGCCCGACGGTATAGAACTTAACTTCATACGACGCGCGAGCACGTGAATGCGGGGCGTCGCGCGGCGCGGTGAAGCAACTCTCTACCGGGCGTCAACCCGCGTGGAACTTTGAAGCACGGCGAGCGTCGTGAGGTTCGATCGCCCGTCGCACAGCAGCGCTTCGACGCGATGCGCGTTCGCGACGGCGGCGCTCGTGAGATCGGGGCGTCCGACGAGATAGCCCTGGACCGCGTCGACGCCCGCGGCGCGAACCAGCTCGAGCGTCGTGCGGTCTTCGATGCCCTCGACGACGACGTACGCGCCCGTCGTGCGGGCGAGCTCGACGACGGCCGAGACGATGCCGCGCGCGGCGAGATCGCCCGTCGTGCGCGCCGCGATCCCGGCGTCGATCTTGATGAAGTCGAAGCGGAGGCGCTGGAGGAAGATCAAGCCGCCGTCGCTCGCGCCCGTGTCGTCGAGCGCGATCTTGAAACCGAAGCGCTGCAGATCCGACGCGGCCGAGACGACGGGTTCGAGAGCGCCCGCGTAGCGCTCGCTGACCTCGAGAACGACGCGATCGACGGCCACGCCGACGGCGAAGAGTTCCGCCGCGAGCTGCGCGGGGTCGAGTTCGCGGCGCGCGAGCGTCTCGGGCGAGACGTTGAGAAAGAGATGCGCGCCCGCGGGAAGTCCCTGCGCGGCGGCGATCGCCGCCTGACGGCACACGCGATCGAGATCGTGCGTCCGGCCCATGCTGGAGGCGACGTCGAAGGCTTGCTGCGGGCCGCTGAGGCCGTACGACGCGCTCGGCCGCGCGAGCGCTTCGAAGCCGACGATCGCGCGGCGCGCGAGATCCCAGATCGGCTGATACGCGACGCCGAGCTGCTGTTCCGCGATCAGCCGCGTGACGGCGCGGACGTTGCGGCGCTGCGCGTCGGCCGGGGTCCGCTGCGTCTCTTCGAAGCTCACGAGAACGTCGCGGCCGCGCTGCTTGCACACGTAGAGTGCGGCATCGGCTTGGCGCTGCAGGATGTCGGAATCGATCGCGCCGTCGTGCGACGCGGCGACGCCGATGCTGATCGTCGTCCCGAAAAGTTCGTTCTTCGCTTCCTCACGCAGGCGTTCGAGCGCCGTGCGGGCCGCCGCCGCCGTGCAGTCGGCGAGGACGATCGCGAACTCGTCGCCGCCGAGCCGATACGCCGCGTCTTCCGCGCGCAGGTGTCCGAGGACGGTCGCGAGTTTCGAGAGCACGACGTCGCCGTGCTGATGGCCGTTATCGTCGTTGACGCGTTTGAAGTTGTCGACGTCGACGAGCGCGAGCCAGACCGTTCCCCGCTGCCGCGCGGCGCGCGCGAGTTCGGCGGATATCCGCTGATCGAACGCGCGGCGATTGCCGAGCTTCGTGAGACTGTCCGTCATGGCGGATCGCTCGAGCTGCTCGACGAGACTCTTGAGATTCTCGCTCATGCCGGCGAAGGCGATGCCGAGGCGATCGCGCTCGGAGACGGGGACGATCGGCGTCGAAAAATCGCCGCGCGCGAGCGCGTCCGCGACCGTCGCCATACGTTGCTGATACGAGATCATCTCGTGGAACGCCGTGCCGACGAGCCCGAGGTCGTCGTCCGCGGCGGCGCCGCCCAGCTGATCGACGTCGCCGCGCGCGAGCCCCTGCGCCATCGCGACGGCGCTTCGAAGCGCGCGGCGTATCGGGCGCATCGCGAGAACGAGCAGCAGCAGGCTCGCGGCGAGCGCGACGACCGTACCGGCGGCGATCGTTCGCATCGCGCCCGAGACCGTCTCGGCCGTCGCGGCGAGCGGGAGTCCGTCAGATGCGATCGTTTCGAGTTCGTGCCTCACGATCGCGAGGATCGCGATCGCGAAGAGGACGAGCGAGAGGCTTCCCGCGAGGGCGATCCGCGCGACGATCGAGAGCCGTCTCGGAGCTGAGAACCGCATGCGAACCTCCTGTTCTCGGGCGTGCCTCAGCTACGGTATCGGCGCCCGGCGCGGCGATGCGGGGAGAGCCGCGCGAAGATTGCGGCGGCGCACAGGCCGCGCGTCCGCGTCCGCGACTCGTCCGTGCGCTCGTCGCGTGTGCGGGTCACTCTCGCGGACGCGGGCGCGAGGCGACCCGCGTCGCGCGGAGAAAATTCTCGGGGTGTTCGTGCGGCGGTTCGACTCGCGGCCGTCGGCGATCTCGCCGGCGCGGCTGCCGCACGCCCGGGTCCGCGGCGACGGCCATCCCGGCGCGCGCGCGATACGGTAGCGCGCGTTGCAGATCGGGATCGATAGTTTCGCCGCGGCGATCGCGGATCCGCAGACGGATCGCGCGATCGAGCCGAGCCTGCGGCTGCGCAATCTGCTCGACGAGATCGCGCGCGCGGACGAGGTCGGGCTCGACGCGTTCGGGATCGGCGAGCACCACCGCGCGGAATATCTCGATTCCGCCCCGACGATCATCCTCGCGGCCGCCGCGTCGCGCACGACGAACATCCGGCTCACGAGCGCCGTGACGGTCCTCAGCGCCGCGGACCCCGTGCGCGTCTTTCAGGAGTTCGCGACGCTCGATCTCATCTCGAAGGGTCGCGCCGAGATCGTCGCGGGGCGCGGCTCGTTCGTCGAAGCGTATCCGCTCTTCGGGCTCGACCTGCGCGATTACGATTCGCTCTTCGCCGAGAAACTCGAGCTGCTGCTGCAGATCCGGCGCGAGACCCACGTCACGTGGTCGGGCCGCCATCGGCCGCCGCTTTCGGGGCAGGCCGTCTACCCGCGGCCCTACCAGACGAAGCTGCCGATCTGGCTCGGCGTCGGCGGCTCGCCCGAATCGTTCGTGCGCGCGGGGACCCCCGGGCTGCCGCTGATGATCGCGATCATCGGGGGCGAACCGCACCGATTCCGGCCGCTCGTCGATCTCTACCGGGAGGCGGGCGCCCGCGCCGGGCACGCGCCGGAGACGCTCTCGGTCGGCCTGCACTGCATCGGCTTCGTCGGCGACACGACGCAGATCGCCGCGTTGACGTCGACGGAGCTCAATATCCTCAGCAC
>CAZZZK010000230.1:0-4365 GCA_964658555.1 Vulcanimicrobiota bacterium
CGCGTCGATCGCGATCGAGAATCCCCCGACCGCCGGGAGCACGATCTGCGAGGTCGCCGGATCGATCTCGGTCGTTCCGTCGAGCGTCTGTTGCCGCGAGACGGACTGACCCGAGCTCGGCCCCTGCGGATTGCCGTATGCGCCCGTCTGCGGAATCGTCAGGCCGCTCGTCCCCGAGCTTCCCTGGCAGCCGGCGGCGGCCACGCCGGCGACACATACGAAGATTCGGATCGACCGACTGCGAGGGGACATCGCATCCGGCGTTCGCCGCACGCACGCGAGACCTTCCGCACCGGCGTGTGTCGGCCGCCACCATTGCCGTTTCCTTACCGGGCGACAGGTCGGCCCGCGTGCGGCGGACTATTTCGGCCGTATGTCCGATAACGTCACGATCACGGTCAAACCGAGCGGCCCGCTCCTCCTCACCGGCCCGTTCGTGCTCAAGGAATTCGACGGTACGCCGATCGATATCGCCGGCCGTTCGACCGTCGCGCTGTGCCGCTGCGGAGCGTCGACGACGAAGCCGTTCTGCGACGGAACGCATTCGAAGATCGGATTTCAAGCGGCGAACGATGCGGTCCGCGACTCGCGCTGAACGCACGTTCGAATCTCGAAGGACGACGTATCTCACAAGAAAATCGCCAGCCGACGCCCGAACTCTACGTCTCATGCGACATCGAAGCCGACGGGCCGTGCCCGGGACTGTTTTCGATGCTCAGCTTCGGACTCGCCGCCTTCACGCTCGATAAGCGCCTCGTCGGCACGTTCTCGCGCAATCTCGAACTGCTCGACGGCGCCGACGTCGACGAGCGGACGATGAAATGGTGGGCGCAGCCCGACCAGGCGCAAGCGTACGAACGGAGCCGCGAGGCGCTCGTCTCACCCCGTGCCGCGATGGTCGACGCGAAGGCATGGCTCGACGATATGAAGCGCTTCGGCCGGCCGCTCGTTTGCGGCGCGCCGAGCGGGTTCGATTTCACGTTCATGTACTATTATTTCCAGCGCTTTCTCGGCGAGAGTCCGATCGGTTTCGCGAGCCTCGACCTTCGCAGCTACGCGGCGGCCGTCATGAAGCGCCAATATCGGCACGTCGGGAAGCGGCAGTATCCCGCGGAGTGGATCGACGAGGCTCTGCCGCACACGCACGTCGCGCTCGACGATGCGATCGAACAGGGATGTATCCTGATCAACATGATGCGGGCGAATCTCGACTTGCCCGCACTCGCGACGATGATCGACGAGCGAACGCCCGTCGCGTAAGGCGCAGGACGAACACACGTTTGTCGTTCGTGTGCTAACATTTCATTACAATCACATTTTTGGTGGAATTGTCCGCCGAATGTGGCGATACGGAGTGCGTGCATTTCGTTCGCATGTGTTCGGGACTCGCGATCGTTTCGGCGTTCGCATTCGCATCGCTCCGATCGGCCGCGGCCGCAACGCCGGCCGCGCATTCGCGCCCGGCGATCGTCGCTCAGGCCGACGATGCGCGGCGAATCGTCGCCTGGGTGAACGAGGAGCGGATCTCGCACCTCGTCGCGCCGTTACGCGTCGACGAGCGGCTCGCGACGCTCGCACTCGCGCACGCGCTCGACATGGCGCGCCGCGCGTATTTCGGTCACGTGTCGCCGAGCGGCGTCTCGCCGTTCGAGCGTCTCGATCGAGCGCGATACGCCTACCAGTGGGCGGGTGAGAACCTCGCCCTCGACAGCGGACCCGATCGCGCGGTCGACGCGCTCTGGAATTCGCTCGAGCACCGCGAGAATACGCTCGAACCGCACTTCGCGCGCGTCGGCGTCGGTGCGGTCGAGACGCCCGGCGGCGAGATCGTCGTCGAAGACTTCACGGACTGACGCGCCGCTCCGAAGCCACGAAGTCCGAGCTCCGGTCGGACGCGTGCTCGACCACGACCGGCAGGCGAATGCGAAACATCGCACCGCCCATGAGCGACGGTGCTACGTCGACTTCGCCGCCGATGCGCTCGATCATGAGCCGCGCGACGGCGAGTCCGAGACCGGATCCACGCGCCCGAGCGTTCGCTCCGCGCCGCGCGAGCGAGAAGATGAGATCGCGCTCCTCGGCGGCGACGCCCGGCCCGTCGTCGTCGACGCGAACCTCCACGTACCGCGCGTCCAGAGCGTGGATCGAAATGAAGATCCGACCGCGCTCGCGCCCGTGCTTGATCGCGTTCTCGATCACGTTGATCAAAATCTGCAGCAGCCGATCGGAGCCGATCGACACGCTGCGGCGCGTCGATGCCAGAAACGTGACGTTCGTCCCGCGCGCCATCGCGGCGGGCGCGACCACGTTCATCGCCGACGCGACCGCACTCGAAAGATCGCACGCTTCGCCGCACGCGTCATCGGTGCGCAGATCGAGCATCGAGATGTCGAACATTCCGTCGACGAGCCGCCCCATGCGAAGCGCTTCGAGCCTCGCGATCTCGAGGAAGCGCCGAGCCGTCTCCGGCTCGAGATCCTCCTCGAGCAGCGTTTCGAGATAGCCGCGAATCAACGCCACGTCGCAGAAACACATCGTCACGTTCGAAGACCCGGTTGAGTACACGCACGCATGGCTTCGAAGCGTCGTCACGCAATACGAAGTGGGCAGAGACGTCGCGACGTTCGCCGAGGGCGTCCGTGGAGCGTTACGAGCGGATCCCGACGTTCTCTTCATCGGGGAGCTGCGCGGCGTCGAGACGGTTACCGCGTGCCTTCAAGCCGCCGAGACGGGCCATCTGGTGTTCGCAGCGCTCCACACGCCGTCGGAAAGCGCGCAAGCCGTGAACCGCATCGTCGGGCTCTTTCCGGCCGACGAGCAGGACAACGCGCGGATGCGCCTCGCCGACTCCTTACGAGCGCTCGTCGGCCTTCGTCTCCTCCCTCTGCGCGACGGATCCGGCCTTCGCGCGGCTGCGGAGATCGCCGTGACGAACGACGCGTTTCGACGGATGATCCGCGACGGCACGACGCATCAGCTTCGTTCTCTCATCATGAGCTCGCGGCGGGAAGGCTCGCAAACGCTCGAAAACCATCTCGCCGAACTCGTTGCCGACGGGTTCGTCGACGCGGCGGCCGCCCGCAGCGTTTCGTTGTATCCCGACGAGATTCGGGAGTTGCAAAGCAATGCGTACCGGCGGCGATCCTAACCCGCGCGATCCGATCGCCCTCGCGGCGATGGGCCGGCGCATCGTCGCGTTGGAGCGCGAGCATGCGGCGATGCGCGACCGAGCGGACACCCTCGCATCGCTGCAGCGGACCTTCGTACGGATGGCAGGCGTACGCGACCCGACGGAGATCCTCACGACGATGCTGAACGCGGCGAAAAGTTCACTCGGTTTTTCGAGAGCGATCGTGTTTTCGGTAGAACGCGAGTCGGGAATCGAAGCGCGACTCGAAGTCGACGGAAGCGACGTCATCGAGGCGAGCTCGGCGCAGCCGGACCTTCGAAACGGAAGCGCATTTCTAAGCATCCTGCGAGAACGAATCGGCGTCGTCTACGGAGAGGCGCACGAGCTTTCGGCGCCGATCGTAGACGTCCGACGGTGGTACGTCGCGAGCCCGCTCTTTTCGAACAGAGACGTTTCGCATATTTTGTACGTGGACGGGCACGCGTCGAATCGGATGCACGAAGAGCACGCAACGCTCGTGCGAGAGCTGGCTACGATCTCCGCCGTGATGCACGAACGTGCGATTGCCTTTCAAACGGCCACGGAACTCGCTTCGAGGGACGCGCTCACCGGGCTTTTGAATCGTCGAGGCTTCGACGCACGCGTTTCGAGCGTCTTAGAGAAAGCCGCGAACGAGGGACACGCGTATACCTACGTCCTTCTCGACATCGACGACTTCAAGCAGATCAACGATCTGCACGGCCATCTCGCCGGCGACGCGATCCTCCGGCAGGTCGCGGAAACGCTCGTATCGTCAAGTCGCAACGAAGATATCGTCGGCCGGTACGCGGGCGACGAATTCAACGTGCTTCTCGCAACCGTCGATCGCAATTCGGCACACCGGCTCGTCGCGCGCCTTTCGAAAGCGTTACGGGAGCGCAATCTGAGCTGCTCGCTCGGTGCAGCGCGATTTCCCGAGGATGCCGTTCGCGTAGCCGACCTCATTCGAGCTGCCGACGTCGCACTCTACCGAGCAAAACTTGAAGGCAAGTGCACGTTTCGCTTCTATCACGACGCTTCGCCATGATCGTAAGAACGTGCATTCGCACCCAAATACATTCACCGAAATACCGTGCACCAGAAGAATACCGTCGTTACGTAAAGCAAAACCCGCGACCGAACGATCGCGGGTTTTGAAAACAATCTGGCGCTGTCCTACTCTCGAGGGACCCTGCGGTCCGACTACCATCGGCGCT
>CAZZZK010000231.1:0-4341 GCA_964658555.1 Vulcanimicrobiota bacterium
CATCCCGGCCGCCGAGGCCGCGTCGATCGCGCGGACGATGCCGCATATCTTCGACGAGCGCGCCTTCTCGGCGGCGTGCCCGGCGTCGCATCTGTGGGCCTCGCCCGCGCGGCCGCTGCGGCGCGCGCTCTCGCTCGCGCGCGCGCGTCGTGACGCGCGAGCGCGCCGCGCGCTCGCGGCGTTCCTCGCGAATCGAGCGCCGGCGGGCGTAGCGCCCTGCGCGCTACTCGCCGATGCGACGCTCGCGGAGCGCGACGGAGAACGTGCCGCCGCCCGCGCGTCCTGGTTCGCGACGCTCGCGAGCCCGCCCGGCCCGCGCGAATCGTCGCTCGAATTCGCGCGCTACGCGGCGCTCGAAGGGCTCGTGCGAACCATGCCGTAGCGCGCGCCTACCGCGACCGTTTCGCGGCTTTCCGTCGCTTCGCGTTCGTTCGCGGCGCGCGCGTCTTCTTCGCCTCCGACACGCCCGAGGCGACCGAGAGCTGCGAACGTCGCCGGTTCGCGGGGCCGCGATCGGTCGCGAGGTTCATCGCGCTATTGATGAGGCCGACGTGCGAGAACGCCTGCGGAAAATTGCCGAGCAGGCGCTTCCCGATCGGATCGTATTCCTCGGCGAGCAGGCCGACATCGTTAGACAGACCGGCGAGCCGCTCGAAGAGCGCCGTGGCCTCGTCCCGGCGTCCGGCGAGCGCGTAATTGTCGACGAGCCAGAAACTGCAGGCGAGAAACGCGCCCTCGCCCGGCGGGAGCCCGTCCTCGCCGCTCGAGGCGACTTGCGAATAGCGCATGACGAGGCCGTCGACGAGGAGCTCGCGCTCGATCGCGGCGATCGTGCCGGCGATGCGCGGATCGTCCGGCGGTAAGAAGCCGACCATCGCGGCGAGCAGCAGGCTCGCGTCGAGCTCGCTCGATCCGTAGGACTGCACGAACGTCATCCGTTCGCGATCGAATCCGTGCTCGCAAATATCGGCGTGGATCTCGTCGCGAACCGAACGCCAGCGATCGACCGGTCCGTCGAGCCCGTGCTCCTCGACCGATTTGACGGCGCGGTCGAGCGCGACCCACGCCATCATCTTCGAATGGACGAAATGGCGCGGATCGCCCCGCATCTCCCACAACCCGCGATCGGGCTCGCGCCAGCGCCGCTCGACTTCGCCGACGATCGCCTTGGAGAGCGCCCACTGATCGGCCGACGCCTTGAGGCCGAAGCACACCGATGCGTAGAGCAGATCGATGACCTCGCCGTAGACGTCGAGCTGGAACTGACCGTCGGCGGCGTTGCCCGTCCGCACGGGCCGCGAGCGCTCGTACCCCGCGAGCCACGGCAGCTCGTTCTCGGCGATGCGGCGCGCGCCGAGCACGCTGTAGACGATCTGCAGATCCTTCGGCGCGCCCGCGACCGCGCGCAAGAGCCAGTGCCGCCACTCGCTCGCCGCCGCCAGGCTGCCGCCCGTAAAGAGCGCGAACAGCGTGAACGTCGCGTCGCGCAGCCAGCAGAACCGGTAGTCCCAGTTCCGGACCCCGCCGATCAGCTCCGGAAGCGACGTCGTCGGCGCGGCGACGATCCCGCCCGTCGGCCGGTACGTCAGCGCCTTGAGCGTCAGCAGCGACCGGACGACGCGGTCGCGGTACGGCCCGGCGTACGTGCACGAGGCGGCCCACGCGTCCCACTCGCGCGCCGCCTTCGCGAGCCCCCCGCGCGTGCGCGGTTTCGGCGTCGCTTCGTGCGACGCGAAGTACGTCAGCTCGAAGCCGACGGTCTCGCCCGCGGCGACCCAAAACTCGGCCGTGGTCGTGAAGCCTTCGGCGTGCGTCGGAACGTCGCTCGCGAGGAGCAGCGCGTCCGGCCCGGCGACGGCGAGCAGACCTTCGGGGACCTGCGTCACCCACGGCATGACGGAGCCGTAATCGAAACGGACGACGTATTCCATCCGCATCGAAACGCGTCCGCGCACCCCGCGCACCGACCGCACGACGCGCCGCTCCTGGCCGCCGACCATCGCATCGACGACGGTGACGGCGCCGCCGTCGCATGCGAACGTCGTTTCGAGGATCAGCGTGTCGCCGCGGTAGCGGCGCGATACGGAACGCACGCTCTCGGCCGGCGCGATCTTCCAGTAGCCGTCCTCGGCCGTCCCGACGAGCGCCGTGAAGCACGCCGGACTATCGAAGCGCGGCAGGCAGAGCCAATCGATCGATCCGTCGTTCCCGACGAGCGCCGCGGTGTGCAGGTCGCCGATGAGCGCGTAGTCTTCGATTCGCAGTGCCACCCGGCGAACGTTACCCAAAGGACCGTGGGATCGCGCGAATCGCTTCGGTCCTAAACGAAAAGGGCCCGGCCGCAGACGATGCGGACGGACCCTCGAGGGAGCGGTCGACGACGGGATCAGGTCGGAGCGGGGGCTCCGATGATCTTATTGAGGTCGAGGTGGAACTTGAGGCCGGTGTAGAAATTCGCGAAGCGGATGCTGTTGCCGTTCGCGAACGGCGCGCCCTGATTGAACTGGTTCACGTACGTCCAGCCCGCGAAGAACGACGCGATCGGCGAGAACGTGTAGTTCGCCTGCGAGTTGAACAGGTTGAAGCGATACGGGAACGGCGCGTTGTTCATGAAGTCGTACGCACCGTTGAAGTACGTGACGGTCGTCGAGAAGTGCGGCGAGAGCGGGACGACGGCCGTGACGACCTGCGTCATGCCGTACTCGCGCTTGTGACCGATGTCGAGCGTGTTCGCCGCTTCCGTGGGATTGGGGTTGTGGTTCGCGGTGCTGCCCTTCTCCGTGAACACGAAGCTCAGGCCGCCGAGGGCTTTGATCGCGGGCGTCGCGTACGTGAGCGCCGCGTAGCCCGTGTGCCACGGAAGGTCGAGGCAGCAGACGAACTCGTTGTCCGTAAGGCCGGCTTCGAACGTGAGCCCGCTCTTGCCGATCGCGTAGTCGATGCGTTCCTGGTCGACGTGGCGCTTCACGCTGCCGAGTTCGACCTTGCCGCCGCCGGCGGCCGTGCCGACGCTGTAGAACGTCGAGTTCAGGAAGCTGCCTTCGATGTGATCGTAGGATGCGGAGAATCCGCCGTAGATCGGCAGCGTGAACGTTCCGCTGAGATCGAACGAACCGCTGACGACGCCGGGCAGGCCGCTCGTCGTGCTGCCCTTCGTATTCGCGGGATCGGCCCAATCGGATTCGGGCGAGATGTCGATGATCGGCAGGTGGCCGTTGAGGCTATTGCCCGGTCGCGCGACCTTGGTCGGCGTGGGTGCCTGCGCGCCGCCGTTCTGACCCGGATTGCTCGCGGGCGAGACTTCCTGCGGGCCCGCCGACGCATCCGGAGCCGGGCTCGCCATCGTGTCGGACATCGGGCTCGCCGCCGGTGCGGGCGGGGGCGGGGCGGGCGCAGGCGACTCCTGCGCGAGAGCGGCGCCCGTGCATGCAGCGACGAAGCCGCACATGCTGAGGACGAAGCGAAGATATGACAAGAGATCTCCTCTTTTGCCGAACGTGACGGCACTCCTAAGTGACCCGTCAGATGGCAAAACTTGCAGTTACGAACGAAATGCATCGCGCGGATCCGACCGAGCGGTCGACGCGGTGCTCGGTTGCGACGTTTGTCGCGATCTTTGAAATTTACCTTTTCTTTCTCTTAAAGATCATTTAATGCAGACCGTGCTCGTCGCGCCGGCCGCGGCGACGTCGACGCGTCACGGAACCGCAATCGCGCGACAACGCGCCCCTCGTACGATCGCACCATGTGCTCGCTCGTTCCGCCCACCGTTCTCGTGCGCGGCGGCTCTTCAGAAACGGCCCGCGTCATCGGCGAGACGTTGTCCCGGTTCGGCGAACGTACGCTCGCGTACGCGTACGAGCGCAAGATCCGGATCGTACCGCTCGCGCCGCGTCAGCGCTACGCCGACGCGTCGGCGGCGCTGCGGCGGCTCGGCGTCGACGTCGATCGCTGGCCCGTGGCGCCGGCCGGACTCTTCGTCGTCGAGGAGCGAACGGTCTATCTTCGTTCGGCGACGCCGATGACGATCGCCCACGAGTTCGCGCACGGTCTCGACTGCGCGCTCGGCGACGGCGTGTACCGGAGCGGCTACGATACGGCGGTGCGCGCGGCGTACGCTCGCGCGCGAAGTTTCGTGACGCCGTACGCGGCTACCGGGCTCGACGAGTACTTCGCGGAATCGGTTCGCGCCTTCGTCGAGATCAACGATCCGCACTCGCCGTGGCCCGCCGCAACGCGCGAGCGTCTGGCTCGCGTAGATCCCGCGATGCACGCGTTCGTGCGCCGCCTCTTCGCATCGCTCGAGGGCGCTCCGAACGGGCACTCATCGGTTTAGTGGAT